>JBAQGR010000785.1:0-1865 GCA_049287895.1 Desulfatitalea sp. | reverse complement strand
GCGGCCATCGACGCGGAGGAGGTGGCGCGCTGCCGCCGCATCGGCGAGCACGGCGCCGCTCTGGTGGCGGCCATCGGCCGGGCAAAGAGCGGCCGGACCGTCAACATCCTCACCCACTGCAATGCCGGTTGGCTGGCCTGCGTGGAGTGGGGCACGGCCACGGCGCCGATCTATGTGGCCCACGAGCAGGGGATCGACCTGCATGTGTGGGTGGACGAAACCCGGCCCCTCAACCAGGGGGCGCGCCTGACCGCCTGGGAGCTGGGCAAGGCCGGCATCCCCCATACCGTGATCACCGACAATGCCGGCGGCCATTTGATGCAACACGGCCGGGTGGACCTGGTGCTCGTGGGCACCGATCGCACCACCCGCACCGGCGACGTGGCCAACAAGATCGGCACCTATCTCAAGGCCCTGGCGGCCCGGGACAACCACATCCCCTTTTACGTGGCCCTGCCGTCCTCCACCTTCGACTGGCAACGGCGCGACGGCATCGCGGAGATTCCCATCGAGGAACGCCATGCCGACGAGGTGCGCTTCGTTCAGGGGCAGGCGCAGGGCGAGACGGTGCGCGTGCTGGTGCCGCCGGCCGGGAGCCCGGCGGCCAACCCGGCCTTCGATGTGACCCCGGCGCGCCTGGTCACCGGCTTTATCACCGAACGCGGCATTTGCGCGGCCTCCGAGGAGGCCATCCTGGGACTGTTTCCCGAAAAGAAGTAGAAAGTGGAAAGTGGAAAGTTGAAGGATGGGCAGCATGGTTGAACAGCTCACTGAAATGGAGAAGAGGGTGATCGCCGCCATCCAGGGCGACATGCCGGTGGTGAGGCGGCCCTATGAACATATCGCGGCCCAATTGGGGATAGCCGAAGAGAATCTGCTGGCCACCTTGGGCGATCTGGTGGATCGGGGCGTCATCCGGCGCTTCGGCGCCACCTTGCGCCATCAAAAATCGGGTTTCCAGGCCAATGCCATGGTGGCCTGGCGGGTGGATGAGGCGCGCATCGAGGCGGTGGGCAAGATCATGGCCTCGTTCCGGGCGGTCTCGCATTGCTACCGCCGCGACCCCACGGCCCAGTGGCCCTACAACCTCTACACCATGGTGCACGGCAAGGACGAGGCTGCGTGCCGCCGCGCGGCCGCGAAGATGGCGGACAAGGCCGACGTGCATGACTTCGCCTTGCTCTTCAGCCGGCGCGAGCTGAAGAAGACATCGATGCGATATTTTGAAAAAGAAGAAAGTGGAAAGTGGAAAGAGGAAAGTAAGAATGACTCCATACCTTAACTTTCAACTTTCATCTTTTCACTTTCAACTCCGTGACGATTATCTTTTCCATGAGCTCTAAAGCGTGCGATAGTTATTCCCCTCACATTCTTCTCGTAAATCCCTGGATTCACGATTTCGCGGCCTACGATGTGTGGGCCAAGCCGTATGGATTGCTTTCGCTGGCGGCGGTGCTGCGCGCCAAGGGCGTGCGGGTCTCTTATATTGATTGTCTGGATCGCTTTCATCCGCGGATGGCGCCGGCCGATCCCTCCGCCCGCCATGGTCGCGGGCCCTACCTGAAGACCCCCATCGCCAAGCCCCGGGGGTTGGAGAAGATCGCGCGCACTTACTGCCGCTACGGTATCCGGCCCGAATGGCTGGACGCTGATCTGGCGGCGCTGGAGCCCCCTCTCGATCTGATCCTGGTCACTTCGTTGATGACTTATTGGTACCCCGGGGTGTTCGAGACCATCGGGGTGCTGAAAGCGCGCTTCCCCCAGGTGCCCCTGTTGTTGGGCGGCATCTATGCCCGTTTGTGCAGCGAGCATGCCCGGGCCCACAGCGGCGCGGATCAGGTGGTCACCGACCGAGGCGAGAGTCT
>JBAQGR010000784.1:0-2500 GCA_049287895.1 Desulfatitalea sp. | reverse complement strand
CCTGTGGGCAGAACTCAACTGAAAGCGCATCGATTAAACCGGGAGTGGTGCAAAGGCTGCGCCATTTGCGTGGCCTTCTGCCCGAAAAACGTCCTGGAGCTGGATCGAGAGGAAAAGGCGGTTGCGGCGCGGCTTTCGAAGTGTATCGCCTGCCGTCTGTGCGAAATGCGCTGTCCCGATCTGGCCATCGACATCGTCTTGGCAGAAAGCGAAACAGATGCAACCAAAGACTAAATTCGTACAGGGCAACGAGGCCTGCGTGGAAGGGGCGCTGTACGCCGGGCTGGAATTTTTCGCCGGTTACCCCATCACGCCCTCCACCGAGATCGCCGAGATCCTGGCCCAGCGGCTGCCTCAGCGGGGCGGCCAGTTCATCCAGATGGAAGACGAGATCGCCTCCATGTGCGCCATCATCGGCGCATCGCTCACCGGCCGCAAGGTGCTCACCGCCACCAGCGGGCCGGGTTTTTCCCTGATGCAGGAGGCCCTGGGCTACGCGGTGATGGCCGAGATCCCCTGCGTGGTGGTCAACGTGCAGCGCGGCGGGCCCTCCACCGGCATTCCCACCCACGTGGGCCAGGCCGATGTCAACCAGGCGCGCTGGGGCACCCACGGCGATCACAGCATCGTGGCCCTGACGGCCTCCAACCACCAGGATGTTTTCGCCATGACCGTGGAGGCCTTCAACATCGCCGAAACCTTCCGCACCCCGGTGATCCTGCTCTTTGACGAGGTGGTGGGGCACATGCGCGAACGGCTGGAGGTGCCCGAATCGGGGGCCATCGCCCTGGTGGACCGGCTGCGCACCTCGGTCAAGGAGGGGGTCGATTACCACCCCTACCTGCCCCGGGAGGACGGCCGCTTGCCCATGAGCGATTTTGGCGGCGTGCACCGCTACAACGTCACCGGGCTGTATCACGACATGTGGGGCTTTCCCTCGGACAACCCGGCCGTGGTGCACGGCCTGATCCGGCATTTGATGGACAAGATCGAAAACAACGTGCACCAGATCGCGCGCTTTAAGGAGTTTTACCTGGAGGATGCCGAGCTGGTTTTCGTCTCCTATGGCTCGCCGGCGCGCTCGGCCCTGCATGTTACCGAGCATTTGCGCGCCCGCGGCGAGCGCATCGGACTTTTAGAGCTGCAGACCCTGTGGCCCTTTCCGGCCGAAATCGTGCGCGCCAGGTGCGCCCGGGCCAGATATGTCGTGGTCGTGGAAATGAACATGGGCCAGATTTGTCAGATGGTGCGCGCCGCCGTGGCGCGGACCGAGGCGGTCTTTCTGGCCAACCGCATCGACGGCGTTTTGATCACGCCCTCGGATATCAAAACACAGCTGAGGCTCATCAGCGGACAGGGGGTGTGAGCATGGCCATGAAAGACTACATCCGCGAGCGATTCTTCCCGCACATGTGGTGCGCCGGCTGCGGGCACGGCGTCGTGCTCAACAACCTGATCCGCGCCGTCGAGCGGCTCGGACTGAAGAAAAAAGAGATCGTCATGGTCTCGGGCATCGGCTGCTCCTCGCGCATCGCCGGTTACCTGGACTTTCACACCCTGCACACCCTGCACGGCCGGGCCCTGGCCTTTGCCACGGGGGTCAAGCTCTCCAGGCCCGAACTGCACGTGATCGTGCCCATGGGCGACGGCGACGCTTTGGCCATCGGCGGCAACCACTTCATCCACGCCGCGCGGCGCAACATCAACATCACCGCCGTCGTGATGAACAACCGCATCTACGGCATGACCGGCGGGCAGTTTTCGCCCCTCTCGGGCCAGGGCACCCTGGCCACCACGGCCCCGTACGGCAACATCGACCAGGGCTTTGACATCGCTGCGCTGGCACAGGCCGCCGGCGCCACCTATGTGGCCCGCACCAGCGCCTACCATGCCAACGAGGTGCAGGAGTATATCGGTGCTGCCATTGCCCATGAGGGCTTTGCCGTGGTGGAGGTGATGAGCCAATGCCCTACATACTACGGGCGCAAGAACAAGCAAGGCGGCGCGGTGGAGATGTTGAAATGGTTTAAGGCCAACACGGCGCGCATGAATTCTCTATCGGCCGGCGGCGACAAAATTTTGTGCGGCGTATTCATGCAGGTCCAGCGGCCTGAGTATTGTGCCCAGTATGCCGGCATCGTTCGATCGGCCATGGCCGGTTAGCCGGGATTTGCCCGGCGGGGAGGAGACAAATGAACCAGCGCTTACGACTGGTATTTTCAGGTTCGGGGGGACAGGGCGTCATCACGGCCGCCATCATCCTGGCCGAAGCCGCCGCGGTTTTCGAGGGCCGCAACGCCGTGCAGACACAGGTTTATGGCGCGGCCGCCCGTGGCGGCGCTACGCGTTCGGATGTGATCATTTCAGATGCTGGCATCAACTACCCCAGGGTGGACCAGCCCAACGTGCTGGTGTGTCTGACGCAGGAGGCCTACGTCAGATACGCCCCTCTGATTCGCCCCGGCGGAACGCTTCTGACCGATGCGCGTCTGGTCAAGAC
>JBAQGR010000783.1:0-2210 GCA_049287895.1 Desulfatitalea sp. | reverse complement strand
GCGGTCGATTTCCGGGGTGGAGATCTCCATCGGTATCGGCGCCATGGCATCGAAGTCGCACATGAACATGCGGTCCACGTGACGTTGCAGGTAGAATTGGAACAGCTTGCTTTTCAGGCCGCCTTCCGCGCTTTTGGCCATTCCGGCTTTGGGGTCATACCATTGGCGCACCAGCGCCTCGCTGTAAAGTAGATCGATGGGGCATTCCACGAAGACCGGTCCGGGCACGTCCGACCGGGCCACCCGCAGCGCGTGTTCCAGAATAGGCACGATATCGCAGTTCTGGTTGATGGTCACGGCGATCTTGACGATGGATTTGACCAGCGAGATCTGGTCGATATCCTGGAGCGATCCGCGTCCTTTGATGACCGTGGCCGCCGCGCCGCCCAACAGCAGCACGGGCGAATGGGCCATCTGGGCGTTCTTGAGCGCCGTGATGGTATTGGTGACGCCGGGCCCGGCCGTAACCGCAGCAACTCCAGGAACACCGGTCAAGCGCGCTGTGGCATCGGCGGCAAAGACCGCGTTGGCTTCGTCGCGTACATCGATCACCTCTATGCCGGCGCGCTTGCAACCCACCAGGATCGGCGAGATATGCCCGCCGCACAGAGTGAAGAGGTGGCCAATCCCATGATTTTTCAAAACACCGGCGATCACATCGCCGCCATTGGTATCCATGGATACGCCTCCAACTTTTATATTCCTTCACCTCAAATCAGATCCCCAGATCCAATGATAAGAATTGATAAGAATGGCATCTTTCATGATAACGCGTCAACGGCCAAGGGGTAAATTTTGCTTGCCCCGTGGGCCGTTGAAATGGATAATGGCCGCGGTCGGGTTCTTGGACTAGTGCGTTTGGCTGGAAGCACCACTGACGGAAACAGCTCGAGCGGACGGAGGGCGGAACGATGCACGCGAGCAAACCCTGGCACCGTTACTATGGCAATGTACCGGAATCCATCGATTATCCCAAGGTGACGCTTTACGCGGCGGTTGCGGCCACGGCCCGGAAATATCCATTGGCTCCGGCTTACGATTTCATGGGGTTTATCTCGACCTACCAGCGTTTCGTGTCCGAGATCGACCGCTGCGCCAGCGGCCTGGCCGGCCTGGGCTTGCGCCAGGGCGATCGCATCACCATCGCCATGCCCACCACGCCCCAGGGCATCATCTGCTTTTATGCCGCCAACAAGCTGGGCGCCGTGGCCAGCATGATCCATCCGCTCTCCACGCAGGCCGAAATAGAGTTCTATCTCAATCTCAGCCAAAGCAAACTGGCCCTGACCATCAATGCTTTTTACGCCAAATTCAAGGCGGCGATGGCCCGCACCGGCTTGAAGCGCCTGATCCTGGCCAAGATTCCCGACTATCTGCCGCCGATCAAGGGGCTCGCCTTCCAGTTGCTCAAGGGCCGCAAGATCCCCAAGGTGCCGGCCGACGACCGCGTGGTGTGGTGGCGGGAGATGATGCGCGGCGAGGCTCGCGAAGCGCCCCAAGCGCGGATGGACACCCACGACCTGGCGGTCATCCTTTACAGCGGCGGCACCACCGGCAAACCCAAGGGCATCATGCTCTCCAACGCCAATTTTATCGCTGAAGGCTTGCAGTGCGCCCATTGGGTCGGCATGAACAAGGAGAGCTCCATCCTGGCCATCCTGCCCATCTTCCACGGATTCGGCCTTGGGGTGTGCGTCAACGCAGCCTTTATGGGCGGCGGCAAATCGATCCTGGTACCCACCTTTACGCCCGAAGAGGTGGCCAAGCTGATCAAACGCAAGCGGCCTTCGTTCGTGGTGGGCGTGCCGACCTTGTTCGATGCCTTGAGCCGGCATGCCGGCTTTCAGCGTACCGATCTGAGCTGCCTGAAGGCCGCCTTCTGCGGCGCCGACACCCTGCCCAGGGTGGTCAAGGAGCGTTTCGAGGCCGTGGTCCGGCGCCAGGGCGGCCGGGTCAAACTGCTGGAGGGTTACGGTCTGACCGAAGCGGTCACCGGCATCATGGCCACGCCGCTCAACGAGTACCGTGAAGGCAGCATCGGCGTACCCTTTCCCGACATGCTGGCCAAGATCGTGCGCCTGGATGCCATCGACGAGGCGCCCGTGGGCGAAGAGGGCGAGATCTGCATCAGCGGCCCGGCCGTCATGCTGGGCTATCTGAACCAGCCCGAAGAGACCGCCAAGACCCTGCGCACCCATGCCGACGGCCGC
>JBAQGR010000782.1:0-9531 GCA_049287895.1 Desulfatitalea sp. | reverse complement strand
AATGACCTTGGGCGGCGGGCAACAGGGCGCAGGCCCTGCCACGCTTGAAAAATCGTCTCCCCCTTGATTGAAGGGCGCTATGGGAAAAAACGACCCGATTACACCGTTCGCATTCGATTTGGAGGACTCGGATATCGCCGCGGAAAAGCGCAAGGCGCGCGAGCTGCGGGCCTCCCAATGGTGGAAGCGCCGCTGCGCCAAGGGCAGCTGTCACTGGTGCGGCCAGCCGGTGGCAGCCCGAGAGCTGACCATGGATCACATCGTGCCTGTCTCCCGGGGCGGCAAGAGCACCAAAAGCAACGTCGTTCCCTCTTGCAAGGCGTGTAACACCAAAAAAAAGCAGCTGCTGCCCATGGAGTGGGAGCATTACGTGCAAACGCTACGCAGCCATGACAAAGGAGAGGGCGATGAGCCACGCCCCTGATGCGGTCGGCGTACTGGTCGTGGATGACGAACCGAGAATCCGCGATGGGTTGACCCGTGTTCTGGTGCCGATGGGGTATCGCGTCACCGCCGTGGGCCGCGGCGAGGAGGCGCTGGTCCTGCTGGCCAGGGGGGACACGGCCATCGTGCTGCTCGACTTGCAGCTGCCCGACATCAACGGCATGCTGGTGTTGCGCGCGATCCGTGAACGCTATCCCCACATCGTCGTCGTCATCATCACTGGTTTCGGAACAATGCAAACCGCGGCCGAGGCCATGCGCAACGGCGCTTACGACCTGCTGCCCAAACCCTTCGAGCCGGAACAGCTGCGCATCGCCATCCGCCGGGCCCACGAAAAAATGCTCCTGGAAAAAGAGGCGCGCCAGCTGCAACAGGACAAATTGCGCACCCTGGCCGACCTCTCTCTGGAAAAGAGCCGCACCCATACCATCATCGATGCGCTACCCATCGGCGTGATGGTCACCAACGCCCAGGGCGAAGTGGTGCTGTTCAATCCCACCTTCGCCCGCTACATGGCGCTGGCCGACGGCACCGCCGAAGGACAGCCGCTGGCGGACTACATCGCCGACGAAGCGTTGCGGCGCTTGATCATGGAGTTTTCCCAGGGGTGCCACGTCGGCCCGGACGACAGCCCCACCTACGAATTCAGCCTGGGTGACGACAAATTCCTCTTTGCCCGCGGCCGGCCGGTGCAGGACGACCAGGGCCGCTGCGTGGGCGCGGTGGTCACCATCGTGGATATCACCGCCATGAAGGTGCTCGACCGGCTAAAGCGCGAGTTCGTGGCCAAAGTCTCCCACGAACTGCGCTCGCCCCTGTCCACCATTCACGAGCAGCTGGCCGTGGTGCTCAGCGACCTGGTGGGGCAGGTGTCGCCCGCCGACGAGCATCTGCTCTCCCGGGCCAAGGAGAAGACCCAGGGTCTCATCGCGCTGATCGGCGACCTGCTGGATCTGTCGCGCATCGAATCGGGGGTGGTGTGCGAGGCGCCCAAAAGCGTACACCTGGAAGAACTTCTGGAGAACATCATTGCCTTTCTGGGTACCAGGGCCGCCGCCAAGCGGCAGTCCATCACCCTGACCCGCGCCCAGGCCCCCCTGCCGGTCATCAAAGCCGATCCGTTGGCCCTGGAAAGCATTTTCGGCAATCTGATCACCAACGCCATCAACTACACGCCCGAACGCGGCCGCATCGACGTCACCCTGGTGCGCTCCGACAACCATCTGCAAGTCCATGTGCGCGACAACGGTTTCGGCATCGAAGCGCGCCATCTGGAAAAGATCTTCGACCGTTTTTACCGCGTCAAAACCGAGCGCACGCGCTACATCACCGGCACCGGCCTGGGCCTGCCCATCGCCAAAGGGCTGGTGGACGCCCTGGGCGGTCGCATCCGGGTGGAAAGCGTGCCCGACCAGGGAAGTACTTTCACGGTGGAACTGCCCATCAAGGCAGAGTAAAGACGACCGGCAGCACCAACCCCTGGCGATAATACTCTTCGATGGTCCAAAGCGGCCGATCCGCCTCGCTTTGGGACGACGGCCAGGGCCAGCCCTGGGGCAACGGTGCCTCAAAGGTCAGGGGGATGTCGCGGGTGGGGTGGGTCAACGCGAGCTTGTACGCCAGCAGGGCGATGCGTCCGTCGGCCAGGGCCTGCCCTGCGCCGTAAGCGCGATCGCCCCAGATGGGACAGCCGCCGGCGGCCAATTGGGCGCGGATCTGGTGGCGGCGGCCGGTCTCCAGTCGCACTTCCAGCAGGCTCTTGGCCCCTTCGCACCCGATCAGGCGATAGCCGAGCGCAGCGGTTTGACCGTCGGAACTCTCCTCCGGCGCGATCCGGCTCAGACGGCCGTCGCGTACCAGGCGATGCTCCAGGCGGGCCGCATCTTGAGGCGGGCGGCCCTGGACCACGGCCAGATAGGTTTTGGCGATCCGGCCTTCCCGAAACTGGGCGCTTAGCCGGGCCGCGGCTTTGGAGGTGCGCGCCAACACCAGGACGCCGGCCACCGGGGCATCCAGGCGGTGGACCATGCCCACGAAGACCTGGCCGGGTTTGGCGTAGCGCGCCTTGAGCCAGCTCTTGGCCAGATCCACCAGGTTGGGCTTGGCCGCGTTGCCGCGTTGCATAATCAGGCCTGCTGGTTTATAGAGCACCAGCAGATGATTGTCCTCATAGAAGATGGGCCAACGCGCATGAAAAAAGGTCATCAGAGATCGTCCTTGCCCACGCCGAAACATGCGGTCGGCCGGTCCGCCGACCCGCCCGGCCCCCAAACCCTGGCCACCATTTTCGCCGGCTGCGATGTGCCCCTGAGCCAACAGCAGGTCGAACAGCTCTGGATCTACCACGGCTTGCTGCGCGGCCACAACCCCGAGTTGAACCTGACCCGCATCCACAACTTCACCAACATGGTGCTCAAACTTTATGTGGATTCGGTGCTGCCGACGCGGTTGACCGCTCTGCCCTCGCCGCTCATGGATCTGGGCAGCGGCCCAGGCATGCCGGGCATCCCGCTTAAGATCGTGCGTCCGGATCTGGAGACCCTGCTGGCCGAAGGGCGCGCCAAGCGCGTGGCCTTTTTGCGGGAAGCCATCGCCCGACTAGGCCTGGCGGGTATCGACGTCATCGACCGCAATATCACGGCCGGCTATGCCCAACCCGTAGCGGGCGTCATCACCCGGGCCGTCGAGACCATGGACCAGACCCTGGAGCGCATTCACGGCTGCCTGGAACAGAACGGCCGCGTGATCTTCATGAAGGGCCCCGGCTGCGAAGCGGAGATCGAACAGGTCGCACGCCAATTCGCTGGGCGCTTTGCCCTGGTGGAAGATCATGCCTATCGCATCGGTCAAACGTCCAACGAACGCCGGCTGGTCGTCTTCCAGCGGCTGGATGCCCCCCCGCGCGCCATGGCGGCCCAGGCGGCCCGGCGCCATCGGGTGGTGGCCATCGACAGCGAGCACAACAGCCGCTTCAAAAGCCTGAAACGGATACTCACCGGCCGGGGGATCAAAAAAGAGGGCCAGGCCTTGCTGGCCGGTCGCCGGCCGGTGGCCGAGATGCTGGCCGCCGTGCCCGAACGCTGCCTGGCCTGGATCACGCCGGGCGACCAACCCGCGCCCCCCGGCGATGCGCCGGCCGATATGCATTGGCTGCAACTGGCCGATCCGCTGTTTGAAGCCCTGGATCAGTTTGGCACTCACAGCCCCCTGCTGTGCATCAGCGTGCCGGAGATGCCCGCCTGGTCGCCGCAGGAAGGTTTCCCCGAGGGATGCAGCCTGCTGGTGCCCTTCCAGGACCCGGAGAATGTCGGCGCGGTCGTCCGCTCGGCCGCCGCCTTCGGCGTGACCCAGGTGATTCTGCTGGCCGAAAGCGCCCACCCCTATCATCCCAAGGCGTTGCGCGCCGCGGGCGGCACCACCCCCCATGTAAGGTTGCGCCAGGGCCCGGCACTGAACGACCTGCCCCGGGATCTGGCGATCCTCTCATTGTCGGCCGACGGACGGCCCATCGAAGCGGTGGAGTTCCCGGCGGCCTTCGGTCTGCTGGCGGGCATAGAGGGTAAAGGGGTGCCCGCTGCCTGGCGGGAGAGGGCCGTGCGCATCCCCATGGCACCGGCCGTAGAATCGCTCAATGCCGCCGTTGCCACGGCCGTGGCCCTCTACGAGTGGCGCCGGCGAAACCCGCAGGCCCAAGCGTAGAATAGTAGCGTTTCACGCCCGCAACGCGTCACACTACTTCTATCTTAAAAACATACTTCAACCACTGGTCCCCGAACTCCTCTTCGGCCACGATGCGCAGCGGAAAGCCATGTTTGACCGGCAGTGGCTGACCATTGATCGCGTAGCACAGAAATACTTTTCCGGCGTGCACGGCGTCCAGAGAAAAACGTCGGCTCGCCGTCTCCTTTCCGTCAGCCCCCGCCAGCACCAACTCGGTAGCGCCGGCTTCCAGACCGGCCTTCTGGAGCAACGGCCCGATGGCCAGCCCCTTCCAAACCCCTTGGTTGGCGAAGACCATGGGGCAGATCAGGGGAAACTTGCGTTCGACCACCGGCTGGGCCAAAAGCCATTCATAGGTGAGTCGCAACGGCGTGGCCACCTTGCCGACCACCGCCAGTTGCCAGCGGGCCATATCGACAACGTAATCCGTGGTACCCATCACTCCGAAATCGGCCAGGGCAGTCGGCGGGATTTGACTCGCGTCGATGAGGGGCGGCGCCATTTTGGCCAACTGCTCTCGACTCGTATCGCCGGGCAGCAGTTTGCGCCTGACCGCGGCCCACCCCCGGGCGGCCGGCGACCAGACGATGCTCCCCGCCGTCGCCGCCCAGGCCGCGGCCCGGCCGATCCAGGCGAGAAACGTGCGGCGTGAAAAGCGGTGGAGCATGAGTTCTTCCCTATTAAAACTTGTAGGGCAGCTTTTTCAGGAGGACGATGCGCCCCTTCTCCTTGCGGATGAAGCCGCCGCCCACCAACTCGTTGAAGATGCGCGAGACCGTCTCCCTCGACGATCCCACCATGTCGGCCAGCTCCTGCTGGGTGAACTTCTCCCGGATGACCCCCTGGGCGTCCTGATGCTCGATCAGGATGCGCGCCAGGCGGCCGTACACATCCAGAAAGGCCAGGGACTCGATCTGCTCGGTGGCCTTGCGCAGCTTGGCCAGCAGGGCATTGATCACCTTCCAGAGGATATCGCCGTGCAGAGCCACGAAAGCCAGGAAGTCGTTGCGGGCGATGATCATCACTTCGCAGCGCTCCTTGGTCATGACCGTGGCGCAGCGGGCGCCTCGGTCGAAAAAACTCATCTCGCCGAAGTAGTCGAACGGCCCGAAGCGATTGACCACCAGCTGCCGCCCCGAGTCGTCGCCGCGCAGGGCCACGGCCTTGCCGCTGAGCAGCACATAGAGGCTGTCGGACTCATCGCCCTCGTTGATCACCACGCTGTTTTTGGCAAAAGAACGGCGGCGGGCCAGCGCCTCCAGTTCGCCGATGGCCCCGCTGCTTAGACTCGCGAATAAGGCGACCTGTTCCAACATAGTTTTCCTATGCGCTACCACGGAAAGGGAAGGCACTTTTCCTGATACCTGCCGTCCGGCCCAATCACAATCTTGCAGTAGGGATTAATTTGGGAGTTAATTATTTTAATCGTTCCTTCGGAAATTATCTTCGCGTCTTTCGTCAATCCTTTACAGGGGCCACAATCCCTATCCGCTGTTTGCTTGTCCATCGGGTAACACTTTTCAAACAATTGGCCATCCCTGGTCAGCGCGAGGACCTGGCCTTTTTCGCCCAGAACGAGGATAGCCGGATTCTCGCCCAATTTGTCGATTTCCTTCTGCAACTCCGGCGCGAAGACTATCTTTGCGCACCCCATGAATGCCGATACCAGCAATAGAACCAGCAGTCCTACCAAGCAGCTTCTAAGCATGAGTCCCTCCTTTTTTGGGTTGCAGACAAAATGAGCTTTCATACACCTTGCCACGTTGAAAAGAGATTAAAATGAAAACGTTGCTTTTAGCAAGATTTGCCTGGCCGGTTGAATGGTTTGCGTTTGGGTGGATTCAGTAGCCATGTTGGTGTCGTAAAAATTGAAGTCCGTGTCGAACACATTGCTTGCGGTCAGACTCAAGATCCCCAAACGCCTGGGAAAGCGATACCCTATCGCTGTGTCCACCAGGATCATATCTTCATCGTCTTGCTCATATCTGCCGAGATCATATATGTATTGTTCGATGTCTTGGTGAATGTATTGACCTTTGATTTTAGCAAAAAAGCCCGAAGGGTGGAAATAGCTCAGTGTTATGGGCGTAAAGTGTGTCTCCGTACTTCTGGGGATATTGGTGGGATCTTGATACTCTTCCAAAAACTTCTCGTAGCGATACTCCATGCTGATGGCCCATTGTGGGCTGAATAGCCAATATACATAAAGCCGGGATATCCATTCGTCCCTGGTTGCTTCTCGCACCGACAGCGCCGAGCCTCTATCAACGGGTATGGTCAAATCGCCATAAATCGTCTCGACACCTGTTCGCAGCTCCGGGAGAAATTGATAATCGACGCCAATGCCGTAACGCTTGGCATCCGTAGCCAACGGGTCATCGAAGAATTGATTAAACCCGGCGATCTGGGTGGGTTCAATGGTTTGGTTACTCACAAGGGAGCGCTTGAGCGTCCGGAACGCGGCTGCTCTTAACGTGGCTTTTGGGATCGGCTGCCAACTCAGTCCCAATTTCGGGTTCAGTTGGTCCGCCTCGATGCGATCATCGTCGAATGCATCGCCGCTGAGCCCCATCGTGGCTTTCAGCGAAGGAATGGCATCCAAATAAGTGTAGACATATGCGTTTGAATGCCGAACTTCGCTATCACCGCTTTCGGGAGATCCGGGAAAGGGGGTTCCCTCATAAATATAATCCCAGGTCCAATGGGAATCGGAAGACTGTTGATAATAGCCGGCCCCCGTGACAAGGTTTAACTTTCGCTTTTGCAACAGATATTGCGCCTCGCCGCTATAAGCTTCGATGTCGTCTTGCCTGCTGTAGATCTCTTGATAGGTGGGGTACTCATCCTCATAGTTGAGCCGGTAGTCCGTTTGGTTATAGATCAGTGAAACGATAAACTGTTGGTTCGCCGTGGGCTTATAGTTGAGTCCAAGGCGCGGAATCTTTTCCTCTCTGATTTTCCGCAACGTATCACTGAAATCTTCCGGATCGAAACGCTGCATCAGGTCACCGTTATCCGTTTTTCGCTGCCGGTACTCCAATTGGAGGCTGGTTGTCGCCGAAATACGGATTTGGGTCAGGAGATCGTAAATATCCTTCGTCAGATCATTATTCTCTCTGAAGCCATCCGTTTCGTAGCGATAATAACCCGCGCTGTATGAAAACCGGTCGTACAACCCGGCCAGGGTAGCATCCCCGCCATAGGTTTCCATTTCACCCGCGACGCCATTCAGCTGAAGGGTTGCCCGGTTGCGCGTAAACAGGGGATTGAACTCGTTGAAGGCCATATTCTCAGGTCCGGCGCTTTCGGCGAGAAGCATACCGCTTTCGGCCAACTGGGGTTGCACGGGCGTCAAGTTGAGCGGCTGGAGCAGTTGGGACTGGAGCAGTTCGCTGACCCGGGCGATTTCGTGACGCGGCCGGGAGGCGTACATGTCGGCCAGCAGGCGATGAGCCGAGTAGTTGGCCGGATCGCTCTCAAGAGATTGGTAGCCCTGGTTGAGGGCCAGTTCCTGGAAGGAGAGATCGCTGTAGATGCGTCCCAGGGCCGCGCTGCGAGCGGCCAGGTCGTCGTCGAGCAGCAGGCGCGAGCGGTAGACGGCCCTGTTGTCGTTCAGTTCGATGGCCTGTTGCATGTCCTGCAAGGCCTCGCCCGGACGGTTAAGCGTCTGCTTGCGGATGGCGTCGTAGAACCAGGGGGTGGGATCGTTGGGGTCCAGTCCCTTGGCCATCTCAAACTGGCGCTGGTCCAGGCCGCCGCGCTTTTCGTCGAAGTAGGCTTTGCCCAGATAGCTGCGGATCAGGGCGTTGTCCGGGTCCAGGGCCGCGGCGATTTCGATCTCGGCCCGGCCTTCATCCAGATGACCCTCGCGGATCTTGGCCAGCCCCAGTCCCAAACGCGGCAGGGGCGCGGCCGAATCCAGGGTAATGGCCTGGTGGAAAGCATCCTGGGCCTTCTGGGTCTTGATCTGCGTCAGATAGGCAAAGCCCAGCACGCTCTGGGTGTGGGCCAGGGCCGGCGGCAGATCGGCCGCCCGTTGGGCCGCTTCTATCGCCGCATCCAAATCGCCCAGCGAGAGGCGCAGTTCGGCCAGGCGCGCCCAAGCCACGGCGTTGTCCGGCTCGGAGGCAACGGCGTTTTGCGTTTCGGCGACCGCGGCCTCAAGATCGAAACGGGCTTGCAGAGCATAGGAGAGGGCCACCCGTGCGGCGGCCGAAGCAGGGTCCATCTGCACGGCGGCCTGGGCGTCGGCCAGGGCATCCTCTTTACGATTTTGAACGACGGCGATAATGGCGCGCAACGCCATGGCCGCGCTGTTTTGGGGCGTCAGGACCTGTGCCCGTGCGATGTCCTGTTGGGCTGCGTCCACCTGGCCCACCGACAGGCGCAAACCGGCGCGGTAGGCATAGAATTGGGCATCTTCCACCGATGCGTCCACCCCCGCTATGGCGGCCAAAGCCTCGTCCGGTTGCCCCTCTTCGAAAAGTTGCGCGGAACGGTGGGTTTTGGTGCGCCAATCACCCGGATCCAGGAGCGGAAAATCGTCCGGCCGGAAGGCCACGATGGGCGGGTAGTAGAGCGCCCACTGCACGGCATCCCTGGGGCGCACCACCGTCTCCAGGCGCGGGGCCTGGCCGGCCGCGGCCACAACCGTCTGGCCCTTGGCGAGAAGCACTTCGCCATGGAGATTTTCAGCCCGCACGCTACCCTCGTAGAGCATGAGGGTGGTCCGGTTCGCATCCACGCGCACGTAGAACTCGGTGCCTTCCACCACGCCGTTGACAAAGGGGGTGGCCACCTTCAGGCTGCGCGCCTTGCGGCTGAAGAAAAAGGCGGCGCCTTCGAGCAGCTCCATCAAAAAGGTTTTGGGGGCCTCGATGCCTTTGAACACCAGGGTGGACCATTGGTCGACGCGCAGCACGGTCTCGTTGCTGAGCACCAGGGCGGCCCGGCTGTCGGCCGCCACGCGCACGGCATCGCCGGGGTAGAAGAAGTCGTTGAGGATCACCGGCCGCCAATCGATCTCGCCAACCCGCTTGACCAACACCTCGCCTTGCAGCGATACGATTTTGCTCACCCAGGCAGGGCCCTCCTCCCCGGCCTGGACTGGCCGCGCACCGGCCACGACCATCAACACCGATAGCATTCCCCATATGATCGATCGCCACTTTCTGTTCGTCATCAATCTCTCCTTGGGCTCTCCTCGGGCTCTCCTTGGGCTCTCCTTGGGCGACCCTGCGTCTCCGGCCGCTATTTTTGTTTCAGATGAATCGCTCCGTCCCAATCGCTGCCCGGCGGCACCTGGCGGTATTCGGCGCACATGCGCAGGTAGAATTGGGACGGGCCGTCGGACCCGTTGCGTTGCAC
>JBAQGR010000781.1:0-1625 GCA_049287895.1 Desulfatitalea sp. | reverse complement strand
GGGGTCCACCGCGTACACACACCAGAATTTTTCCGGCGCTGGTGAGGAAAATAACGGTATTTCTGGATGGACACTAGTTAATATGGTGATGGATCAAAATTTGGCAATTTTTGTCGATTATATTGTCGAACTAGTCGATCTTGAAAAAGCCCACTTTCAATTGATGGGCAGCAAAAATAACGTTCTTTGACATTTAAAAAGCCAAGCAAAAATAAGGCGCAAAAGGGCACCTGCCCATTTGAGCAGCTTTGCAAGGTTCATCCCGGCGGCACTCAGGATGGCATTAATGCGATCACCGAGCCTTCCTTTTAATCGAGATTGCGATCCATCCGGTGCTCTCGCTTAAGATGACCAATACCAGGCTCGATGGCAGCTCTTCTTTTCATCCAACGCCACAGAGACTTCGCGGTCCGACCCCTTGTGCGTTTATCCACATGAATATCGATTTCGCCATCGTATCCATGACCACGATACCCCATGTCAACAAAGACATGTTCTGGTTTGGTTGCAATTCGCTCGACTTGGGCCCCAAGGTATGACCATCATACGGGTTATGGTGCAACGCCATTGCCCCTAAGAACCAGCCCCCACGGCTGGTTGCGGCGACACTGACCTTGCAACCGAACTCATAGCGTTTATGCGCTTTGCCCTTGCTGATGCATTCAACTTCCGGGGCATGAACACTGTAGACTTTGTTTTTGTCGTTTCGCTTCTGGGTAAAAATACGTGTGCTGATATCCAGTAGTAAATCAAGAGCGCTATCGGGCTGAGGACATTTTCTTTCGATATCCCTTATGACGCGGCCTAAATAAGTCTTCAAAGATCGAGTGCACTTTTTCGCTCTTTTGAGCTGCTTGGCATGGGCGTAGCGGCTCTGCTGCGCTATGAGATGTTTTGATACCAGGTTGTAGTTTTGCCGAAGCTTGATGTTTCGTTCCTGTGCCGCATCCACCAACCGTTGTCTTGCCCGATCGTACAATCGTGCATCAGTAGGAAAGCGTACCTCTTTTTCCTGCACGGTGGTGTCTACGTTCACTCGTTTAAGCTGATGAGGTTTGACTGCCTTTAGCTTCAGACCGGCTTTGATCGTTTCTTTCAAAAGCTGTTCGGCCCCCGCATCGCCGATGCGCTTTCGCCAGCGGCTCATGCTTGATGGATGGAGCGGCATTTCATGCTCGAACCATTTCATGCCTGAAAAGTACTGCCAATATGGATTTTCTACCCATCCGGCCGCAACATGATCGTCGCTCAAGTTGTGCGTGTACTTCAAATAGTGCAAAGCAACCATCAGTCTGGTACTGATTCCCGGCCGGCCGTCGTCCGGGCAATAGGTTGCCCCAAATACTTCTTCGAATCGATCCCAATCTACAACCTCGGCCAATTTTACCAAGGCGTGGCTTGTGTCGATAATCTGGGTCAACTCAATGCGGAACAAATCTCTTTGTCGATCTTTGACGGCAGGTTTCTTTGGTTTCATGGCTAAAATTTGCAAGAATTTGGATGGGTTGCTATTAAAATCTTGCAAATTCCTATAGCACATTTAGCCACATTTTCATAATGATTTCAGCGTTAAAATGCATTTTTCAGCATCGACGAACTATGGTTAACCGGTGACAGCGCGATAG
>JBAQGR010000780.1:0-1952 GCA_049287895.1 Desulfatitalea sp. | reverse complement strand
CGCGGACGGGCTGGTTGCCGGTCCGGGGGGCAACATCAGCGCCCGCACCGGCAACATCATCTACCTTTCCCCTAGCGGGTTGGCATTCGACGAACTTCAACCGGAAGACTACGTCGGCATAGAGCTTTCGTCGGGCCAAGTGGTGGAAGGACGACAACGACCCACATCCGAATATTTGATGCATTTGGCCTGTTATCAGGTTCGCGACGATGTCCGGGCCGTGATCCACACTCATCCGCGCTATACGATTGCCATGAGCAGCGCCGACCATGACATCAAAGCCATGGTTGCCGATTTTCACATCTATACCCATTCAACCATACCCCATCTGGAGTATATCACCGTTACCACGCCCGAATTGGCCGAAGCGGTAAAGTCTAAGGTTGCCGGCGCCAATGCCCTGGTGTTGCGCAATCACGGTGCGGTGACCTTGGGGTCCAATTTGAAAGAGGCCTATTACCGAATGCTTTGCCTGGAAGAAGGGGCTCAAATCCAGTGGTTGGCCACAATGGTGGGCACTCCCCGTTTTTTAACCCCTCAGCAATTGCAGGATCTGGATGCACTGGCATCCGAGAAATACCGCCGCAATCTACTGTCCAACACGAAGCAGAGTTGATGTTGAATCGATTCAGCAGACAGGTCGAACCATATGGCTACGCTAAAAGCAGTCATTTTCGATATTGATGGTGTGATTGTCGATACCGAGAACATACACCGGATGGCCTACAATCGTGTTTTCGATCAACTGAAGATCGCCGTGCGCTGGTCGCCATCCGATTACGCCGGCCTGCTGGCCCAGGTAGGCGGACAGAAAATCATGACCCTTTTCAGCCATGAACCCGATCCCCAAACGCGCAAAAAGAAAGCCGAGCGCATCTATGTCATGAAGACCGCCGCGTATCGGCAACTGATCTCAGAATGGTCGCTTCACGGCAAGCTGGAACCTAGGCCCGGTGTCAAGCGGTTGATCCGCGAGATAAAAGACGCCGGGCTGGCCATTGGCGTGGCGTCCACCTGCGAGAAGCAGGGCGCCCTTGCACTGCTGCGAAGTGCTTTAGGGGAGAATCACTACCAGATGATCGATGCTATGTGTGCCGGAGACGATGTGGTGGAAAAGAAACCGGCCCCGGATATTTACTTGTTGGCGCTATCAAAACTTGCCTGCGCACCTGAAAACACCCTGGCCGTTGAAGACAGCCGCCACGGCCTGCAGGCGGCCTTGGCCGCAGGTCTGCGCTGTATCGTCACCCCCAGCGAATACACGAAAAACGACAATTTTGATGGAGCCGCGCTATGCATCACCGATTTGGACGGTGGGTCAGGCCCACCGGTCACGGTCGCGGTTTTGAAATCCATTTTATGCACCAGCCTATCGCCCAGTCCGGTCTGAAAAAAAGATAATGGGCAGGAGCCAAAAAATCTGGCAACCGGAAGACGCATGCTTCGCTCTGTCTTTGACCTCGATGGTCGGTGCTGGCCAGCGCCGATCTAGAAATGGATCGTTCGTTCGGCGACGGACATGGCTGCGAACTCTTCCCGTCGATCGGCGTAGAAGTCGCGCCAAAGGCGCAGATAGCCGGCGTGCAGTTCCTCGGGCGTCATGTGCGCGGGGCGGAAGACGACGTTTGCGTCGTTGTACTTGCTCCAGTCGCGGTGAAGGATGCGGCCCTCGGCGAGCAGGCGGTGCCAGGACGGCGTCCCCGGGTAGGGCGTAAAGATCGCGAACTCGGCCTTGCGGATGCCGGCCTTCGAGGCGAACGCGAGCATCCGGTCGACGGTCCCCGGGTCGTCGTCATCGTTGCCGAGGAGGAACGAGGTGTAGGGCTGGATGTCGGCGGCGTGGCACTTGGCGATCGCTGCATGAGCAAAATCAAGCGCTCTGGCGTCGTTGCCGGTGAAGGCGCGTCTCGTGATCGGGTCGAAGCCGCAGACAAGGTAGACCAATGTCACCC
>JBAQGR010000779.1:0-1965 GCA_049287895.1 Desulfatitalea sp. | reverse complement strand
GTAATAGCGCGTGACGACCTGGTTTTCGTCGATCTTCTTGAGTACTTTTTGCAGATCCGGATCGTACTCGTACTTTACTTCGGCGCCGTCGGGGTAGACCACTTTGACCAGGTGGTCCCACTGGTCGTAGGTCTTTTGGGTCCTGTTGCCGTTTTCGTCGGTGATGGTGTAGGTGGCGCCGTCCTTGGCAAAGGTTTTTACCGTGCGGCCGTTGATATCCACGCGCGTGGCTTCGCTGCCGGTGTCGATCCACACCTCTTTGACCAGGCCGTTGGTGTCGCGCACCTGGGCGTAGTACTCCCGGGTCTTGGTGTCGTAGGAGAATTGGAAGTGATAGCCCTTGCCTTCGTCGTCCAGGACAGAACTCACCGCGCCGTCGCCGTCGTAGGTGATGCTCTTTTTGCGGCCGAGGGCGTCGGTGACCGAGGTCAGCCCGAGTCGGGGTGGAGGCGTACAAGCGATGCTGCTCGATCCGCCGCCTCCGCCACTGCCGGAAGTGCTGTAGCCGCTGGTGGAAGAACCGGCTGTCGTGCTTGCCCTGCCGCTCCATTTGAAAGGCTTAATGTCGCCGTAGGTGTAAATCGTGTCGTGCTGCGCCGCGTCGGTAAATCGGTAAATCAGCGTCTGAGGAACGGTGTAGCAGTACCGGGAGCCGCCGGCGGCGTGTGTGACCTCGTATTCGATGCGCCGGTGGTCGATGTCCCGGATGCCGATGACCTTGCGTTTTTCATCGGAGGTACTGTAGTCGAGCCATAGTACCTGGCGGTCGTTGCGGTCCGTGATACCGCTGAGCGTATCTGCATCGTAAATCAGCTTGGCCACCGCGCCTTGTCGATCGCCATAGGCTGCCAGCTTGCCTTGCACGGGCGCGGAAGTCGTGCCGGAATAACACAGGTCATCGACACCACATGTATTTTTTCCCCAGACACCTTTGAGACTTACCACCGGGTAATAGTACTCTTCCCATTCACCGTCGATGTCTTCCCATAACCACCGGTCATTGCCTTTGTAAACGATCCGACCGGTGCCTTTTTTAGGCCGCAGGATCGCTTCTTCACCGGCAGCCAGATCGATGACGCTTTTATTGGGGTCCGGCCGATACCATACCCCTTCGCGCCGGATGGGTTTAAGCGCGGTAAGGGTGCCATCCGATTCGCGGATGGCCGTGTCGGTGGGATTGACCGCGCTGCGCTTTGCAAGGTCTTCGGTAGACATGAAAGCTACATCATAGACCTTGACGTCGAACTCCAGTTTGCGGGTGTGCTTCCAGTGCCAGGCGTCGCGATAAAACCGGTAGCCGTCATTGTAGAAGGAACGGGTGATGTCGATGGTCCCGCCGGGTACCTTGACCGACAGGTCGGTGATTTCGTCGGTAAAGGCACGCATGTAGAGGTGCACGGCTGAACCCACGGTTTCACATACCGCCTGCTCGCTTTCTTTTGGGCACTGGCCGCCGCCCCCGCCGCACCTGGAGGTTTCTTCTTCGTCCGGCGCCGGCGTGCAGGGGGAACCGGTGCTGCTGATACCGGTGGGCGGCGGCACATAGCCGCCACCGCCACCGGTGCTAGACGGGCCGGTGGGGGTCCACTGCCATCCCCATCCGCTACCACCTCCGCTACTACTGCTGCCGCCGCCGCAGGGATGGAAGAAGCAGTGGGGCACGGCGCCTTTGTAGGGGCAGCCGTTGGAGCTGACGCCTTCGTAGCTGGTGGTAAAGCACGACTGGTAGCAGCCGCTGCCGGCGCCGCCGCTGATGACTTCGTCTTGCACCAGGCTCTGGATGCAGGTCATACGGTAGGGGACGGTGATGCGCTCCTTGGCGCCCAGGCTTTCGGGGATGGGTGCCAGCAGCTCGTAGCGGATGTAGGCGTCATCGCCGGGGATGTTGACTTTCAGGTTGTCGGCGCGCACCAGGCCGTGGTTGGTCAAGGTGAACTCGCCGTTGAGCACGTCGCCGGCTTTAAG
>JBAQGR010000778.1:0-1724 GCA_049287895.1 Desulfatitalea sp. | reverse complement strand
GCAGCAGTCAGTTCAATAAAAGCCGTGTTGCCATCCGTCTCACCCTTTTCGAAATCGTTTTCGATCAGTCCCATTTCGTAGTGATGGCTTCCTCGGTCTTCCGGAAAGGGCATCGGTTGTCCACGCGCCCCCCCTGCACCAACGAAATCGAACCCGGCATTCCAGCCGTGACGAAGATTCTCACGGAATCTTGTGAATCAGCATATAAATGGATTTTTATATGCTGATATATTTTTTTGTCAACGAATTAATTATTAGGAAAGCTTAAGCAAGACACGCGACGCCGTGGAAGGAAGAGGGGAGCATGGATCAAGTCGCGATCGTCGAAATTCCGGACTCTGAGGACGCCACTTTGCAAAGTCTGTGATTGCTGGTTTATAGAAATGCAGGTGTTGGGTCCGGTCGCATAATATTGATTATGTAAATTTATAATAAAAATATCAGATAGTTATTTTGTACGCCGATCACCCTTCGCCCCTTTGGTCAATAACCGGCCTGACCACAGGGTTGCACGAAGGTGTTGGTTGCTTGACGCCACCTTAATCATGCGACCCGTAAATCCAGGTTCTCGCGCCGTTTACAAGTTCCCAACAGGGCCGGGCTTAAGGCCGACGCGGCAACAAGATGGATCGATCGCCACATCATCCTTGGGCCTTCATCATCAGGGATTACCGGCCGGCACCACAGAACGGCTCCGGCAGGCTGTGGTTTTACGAGCTCGATACCAACACCGGCACGCCCCTCTCTCTTCCCCAGGGGCGCTCCCGCGGACCGTTCGTGCGTGTATATCCAGGGACGATTTGTTCGGCGGCAATCACATCAGGGTGTGGGTCGGCACGGGATGGGACGGCTACTACGTGATCCGCGACAATGCGGCCGCCTTCCGCGCACTGCTCTCGACCGCGACGTGGGACGACTGGGTCAGCTTCATCGCCGAGGCAGGCATTCACGCCGATATGGGCGACCTCGGCCTCGATGCCGATGCGAAGCCGGCATTCATCGGCACGGACGGTGGAATATACAAGCCGCGCTTCCAGGAGAAGTGGTGGGAGATTGGCGGCAAGCACAAATGGGTGAGCGCCGCCACACCCGGCAGTGGTATGAATTCGCTGCAAATCACCGATCTCGCCGGCACCAATGTTCGTCTGCCGAACGGCAACGTCACGACGTCGCTCTATATCACAACCCAGGACAATGCGCTCTACACCTCGCCGGATGGCGGCGCGTCCTGGAAAGTGGGAGATGCCCGCGAGGGCTTCGGTCTCGAGGGGCGTTCCGACGCGAATGCCGGCGAGAGCGCACAGATTGTGTTCGTCGGGATTGGCGGCCCGCAGGACACGTTCGCCGATCTCAACGTCACGAACAAGCGACTGGTTCCCGCCCTCGACGAGAACAGCACCGCGCTCGATGGGTTTCAGAATCCCTACTTCGTCAATCAGCAGGCGGGAACGATCACGAGCAACTGGGTCCGCAGGCGAGTACCAAATGCGATGCCGCTGACTGAAGTTCACTTCTCGAACAACAGCGGAGAGAACTGGCGAAAGTTCGCCATCGTCAATAATGTAAAAAGTTGGAACGGATTTTCTTAAGACGAATGCGCTTCTTAAAAGCTTCATCCCTTGAGCCGCATTGGCCGCCACAAGAATCGCCCCCTTGGATGAGGAGAAGGCCATACGGTCCAGCCCGATATAATCAGGTATGGATCATAAACCTTGCAGCACTTT
>JBAQGR010000777.1:0-3620 GCA_049287895.1 Desulfatitalea sp. | reverse complement strand
ACATCTGTTTTTACCTCTCTTGAAAGCGGCGCAACTCTATCAACGAATTGTTAGGGGATTGTGAGCGAATTGTTTGGCCGATGCTCGGGTGGCGGGGAAGGTAACACAAACCGAACACGCGGCACATCCAAGCCTAACAGGCGGCCTCGATAGTACGCCCCAGACGGCCTTTGCACGCGGCCGCTCATCCATGCTTCGGAGGTTTTAATGACTGCGCTCGCAACCCTGGCCGCTACCATCGGCCGATTCGGCCGCAACCGCATCCCGCCTCAACTGGTGGTGCAGATCACCAATCGCTGCAATGCCCGCTGTCCCCAGTGCGGCATGCGCCGCAGCGCCGACATCGCACGCTTCGATATCTCCAATACGGTCGTGGAGCGTATTCTGGATGGCTGCGCCGCCAAAGGGGTGCAAGCCATCTCGTTCACCGGGGGCGAACCATTGCTGATGAGCGATGATTTGGTGCGTTGGATCGATGCCGCCGGCAAGGCGGGCATTCCCTATATCCGCACCGGCACCAACGGATTTCTCTTGTGCGGCGCGGATCGCCCCGGCTTTAGCGAACGTATCAAAAGGTTGGCCGAGCGCTTGGCAGCCACGCCGCTGCGCAACTTCTGGATCAGCCTGGACTCGGCCCGGCCGGAGGTGCATGAGCGCATGCGCGGGTTGCCGGGCGTGGTAGCGGGCATCGCGCACGCGCTGCCCATCTTTCACGCGGCCGGTATCTACCCTTCGGCCAACCTGGGTCTCAATCGCAATGTGGGCGGCGCGCAGACCCAAAACCTGCGGCCCGAAGGGTTCGGTCACAGGCAAGACTACCTGGAAGCATTCTACCAAACCTACCGCGCGGCCCTGGATCGCTTCTACCGCTTTGTCCGCGATCTGGGCTTTACCATCGTCAACACCTGCTATCCCATGAGCATCGACGCCCAGGAAGAGGCCACCGGCCTCAGCGCGGTTTACGCGGCCACGGCCCTGGAGGATGTGGTGCGCTACGCGGCCGACGAAAAGGCCATGCTTTACAAGGCGTTGCTCGATACCATCCCGCGGCACCGCAGCCGGTTGCGGATCTTTACGCCGCTGAGCGCCTTGCATGTGCTCCAGCGCAGCCAAGCCGGCGCCCCTGAAACCGAAGCCTTCGGCTGCCGGGGCGGCGTGGACTTCTTTTTCATCGACGCCCAGGCCGGCGACACCTACCCCTGCGGCTACCGCGGCAATGAAAATCTGGGCAAATTCTGGGAGTTGGACCTGAACGCCCTGCGCCCGGACGGAGCGTGCCGGCGCTGCGATTGGGAGTGCTTCCGCGACCCCTCCGAACTGTGCGCCCCATTCTTGCAGGCCTTGCACGCGCCGGCGCGCCTGCTGGGCAAAATGCGCGGCGATGAACGTTACCGGCGCCTGTGGGCCGGGGATCTGCGCTACTACCACGCCTGCGATCTCTTCGACGGCCGGCGTCCGCCGCGGCCGGAGCGTCTGGGAAGATTTTCCGTCTGAACCGAAAACTATTGCTGCGCTAACATCCGCCTAACCGTATGGTTGCTACTATCGGCGCAATGAAACGATACTAGAAGGAGATAGTAGCATGCAGATCGACATTCACGTTCACTCCAAATACTCCAAACGACCCAGTCAGTGGATCTTGAAGAAAATCGGCTGTCCCGAAAGCTTCACCGAGCCGCTGCAACTCTATCAGATCGCCAAGAGCCGGGGCATGAGCCATGTGACCATTTCGGATCACAACAGCATCGACGGCGCCCTGGAGATCGCGCATCTGAACGATGTCTTCATCAGCGAAGAGATCACCACCTACTTCCCGGACAACGGCTGCAAGGTGCATGTCCTGGCCCTGAACATCGACGAGGCCCGGCACCGGGAGATCCAGCGGCTGCGGGAAAATATATACGACCTGGCGCGCTACCTGCAGAAGGAGAAGATCCTGGCCATCGCGGCCCATCCGCTTTACGCCATCAACGACCGCTTGACCCTGGCGCATTTCGAGCAAATGCTGCTCATGTTCCAGAACTTCGAACTCAACGGCGCGCGCAATCCCCGGGAGAACGAGTGTCTGCGCCACGTGCTCGAGCACCTCAGCGAGGCGCAAATGGCGGAACTGGCCGACCGCCACGACCTGGCGCCCCTGTTCGAGCGCGGCTGGGAGAAGCAGTGGTGGGGCGGCTCCGACGACCACAGCGCCCTGCATATCGCCCGGACCTACACCGTGATCCAGGGCCTGGATCACCCGCGCCAGTTGACGGCCGAAAGCCGGGGCCTGGCGCTGGAAGTGGTCAGCCATGGGGCCACGCCCCTGACCATGGGGCACAACTTATACGGCATCGCCTATCAGTACTACCGCGGCAAGTTCAACCTGGAGCGTTACGCGGACAAGGACGCGCTGATGCGCTTTCTGGACCGCAACCTGCGGGTCGATGCCAACAGCCAGCCCGGCTGGATGGCCCGGCTGTACCTGCTCTGGCAGTATCGCAAGGAGAAGCGGGCCAAGTCCACGGTCTCCGATTCGCTGCTCACCTTGCTGCGTCACGAATCGTGGCAACTGATCCAGGACGAGGCGCGCGGCGACGCCGATCCAATGGCCGACGCCGATTTCGCCCAACGCGAGCAGCATTGGTTCGATTTCGTCAACCGGGCCTCCAAGCGGGTCATGCTGCACTTCGGCAATCACCTGCTGGATCATCTGTCCGGCGCCAATCTCTTCAATGTCTTTTCCACCATCGGGTCGGCCGGCGGGCTTTACACCCTGCTGGCCCCCTACTTCGTGGCCTACGCCCAGTTCGCCAAGGACCGGGGGTTCAGCGAAACGGTGCGGCGGCATTTCGATGCCGACGGCGGTGCGGCCCAAGAGAAGCATTTCAAGTTCGCCCATTTCACCGACACCTACTACGAAATCAACGGCGTGGCCCAGACCCTGCAACAGCAGGTGCGCTTCGCCCTCAAGAACCATAAGGACTACACCCTGATCACCTGCGACGCCCACGGCCAGGGCGACCCGCCGGGCGTGCGCAACTTCACGCCCATCGGCACCTACGAGTTGCCCGAGTATCCCGAGCAGAAGATCTTCTATCCGCCTTTCCTGGAGATGCTGGCCTACTGCTTCGACCAGGGCATCGATCACATCCACTCGGCCACGCCCGGGCCGGTGGGGTTGGCGGCCCTGGCCATCGCGCGCATCCTCAAGCTGCCCATCACAGGCACTTATCACACGGCCATTCCCCAATACGCCCAGATCCTCACCGGCGACGAAGGCATCGCCGAACTGGCCTGGAAGTACGTGCTCTGGTACTACGACCAGATGGACGTGATCTACGCCCCCTCCCAGGCCACGCGCGACGAACTCGTGGCCAAGGGGATCAACCCGGCCAAGGTGCGGATCTACCCCCGGGGTATCGACATCGAGCGTTTTCATCCGGCCAAGCGCAACGGAATCTTCAAGAAGCAATACCGTCTGCCCGAAGGCACCCGGCTGCTTTACGTAGGCCGGGTCTCCAAGGAGAAGAACCTGCATCTGCTGGCCGAAGCCTTCGAACGCCTGGTGGCCGAAGGCCAACCGGTCCAGTTGGTGGTGGTGGGCGACGGGCCCTATCTGGCGGAGATGAAGGCCCGCC
>JBAQGR010000776.1:0-1953 GCA_049287895.1 Desulfatitalea sp. | reverse complement strand
TCTCCTTTTGGATTGGTCGTTGTAAAGCAGCAGCGGAGGCCCCGCGGGCCTCCGCCAAAGATCCCTTTGAAAAATGGTTTAACTAACCCATTCGGCTTTGAATTGTCAATAATTGGTCCACGGCAATGCTCATCACCCGCGTGTTACGCCTTGCCCTTATCCATGAGGATACTGAACAGGTCGATGGGCAGGGGGAAGAAGGTGGTGGAGTTGTGCTCGGAGGCCATCTCGCGCATGGTCTGCAGATAGCGCAGTTGCAGGGCCATGGGATGCTCGGAGATGATCGCGGCAGCCTCGGCCAGTCGGGTGGCGGCTTGGAATTCGCCTTCGGCGTTGATCACCTTGGCCCGCCGCTCGCGCTCGGCCTCGGCCTGCTTGGCCATGGCGCGCTGCATCTCCACCGGCAGGTCGATGTGCTTCAACTCCACATTGGCCACCTTGATGCCCCATGGATCGGTATGGGTGTCGAGAATCTCCTGCAACTGGGCGTTGATCTTCTCCCGGGCGGAGAGCAGTTCGTCCAGCTCTGCCTGGCCGCACACGCTGCGCAAGGTGGTCTGGGCCAACTGGGACATGGCGTAAACGTAGTTCTCCACCTCCACGATGGCCTTGACCGAATTGATGACCCTGAAATAGATCACCGCGTTGACCTTGACCGAGACATTGTCCCGGGTGATCACGTCCTGGGGGTCCACGTCCATGACCACCAGACGCATGCTGACCTTCACCATGCGGTCGACTACGGGAATCAGGATGATCAACCCAGGCCCTTTGGCGTCGATGACCCGGCCCAGGCGGAAGATGACGCCGCGCTCATATTCGTTGAGAATTTTGATGGCCGAATACAAAAAAAGAAGAACCAGCATGACAATGGCGACCATGGGTGCAGCAAACATTGAAGCCTCCCTCTATTGATTTAATGGTTTAACGACCACCACCAACCCGTCCACCCGCTCGACAACCACCTTGGCGCCCTCGGCGCACGGTTCGCTGAAGCGGGCCTGCCACATTTCGCCGTGCACCATCACCTTGCCTTCCAAGCCGCTGGCTTTCTTGACCACGCCGATCTCACCCACCAGCCCTTCGGAACCGGTAAATGGCCGATGCCCATAGGCCCGCACCACCAGCGTCACCACGCCGACGAAGAAGCCTGAGATCAGCAACACGGTGGGGATCATCACCCGCCAGGCCACCTGGAATTCCGGTCCGGCCCCCTTGAACAGCATCAGTGAGCCCAGCACCATGCTGACCACCCCGGCCACGCTGAGCATGCCGAAGCTGGTCACCTTGATTTCCAGGATGAAGAAGACGACCGAGAGCAGGATCAGCAGAATGCCGGCGATGTTTACCGGCAGGGTTTGAAAGGAGAAGAAGGCCAGGATCAGGGCGATGGCGCCGATGACGCCGGGAAAAATGGCCCCGGGCTGGGAAAGCTCGAAGTAGAGCCCGGCCAGACCGATCATAAACAAGATGTAGGCGATATTGGGGTCGCTGATCACCTTGAGAATTTTGGTACGCAAGTTGGGCTCGATCTCCTGCCGGAGAGCCCCGTTCAACGCCAGCTTGCCCTTGCCCTGGATCTTGCGGCCGTTGATTTGGGTGATCAGATCGTCCAGATCCTTGGCGATCAGATCGACGATATTCTTCTCCACTGCCTCGTCGGCGGTCACGGAAACACTTTCGCGCACCGCCTTTTCAGCCCACTCCACATTGCGGCCGTGACGCTTGGCGACCCCCTTGGTAAAGGCCACCATGTCGTTGAGCACCTTTTCGGTCATGGACTCGTCCAGATCCTTGCCGCCGGCGCCCACGGGATGGGCCGCGCCGATATTGGTGCCCGGCGCCATGGCGGCGATATCGGCGGCCATGGTGATCATCACCCCGGCCGAGGCGGCCCGCGCGCCGCTGGGCGTGACATAGACCACCACCGGCACCGTGCAGGCATATATAGCC
>JBAQGR010000775.1:0-4502 GCA_049287895.1 Desulfatitalea sp. | reverse complement strand
GGTATTATTTTGGTGGGTTATGAAGATAGAGATGAAAGATGGGAAGAATGGCGGAAGTACTTCTCCGCGAAGCGGTTTAGTTCAACATGGATTAGTCCTCCTAATAGACGCCTTATTCTACGCCTGTTTGGGGGACGAATGGGAGCTATACTGTGAATCGTCCGTCTATATAGCCGAAATTTTCTTGCTAGGCCTCAAATTCACAATCTAGCTCATTGACATTTAGTAAAGGGGAGGCTACAACGTGAACAAACGTTCTTACAGCCACCCTGACCTGCGCCTGTTTTGTATTCTTAATCTCTGGGACTGACTGTAAACTATCCGATATACTTTGTTTATGTCAATGCAATTATTATCGTTTTTTTGTTCGGTCATTTCATTTTCAGGGGGAGACCATGAACTCTTATTCGGAAGCCGTCCATGGCGATCATGACCAGCCGCTGAGTCAAAATGAGCGTAACTGCCGGGATAAGCCCAGGCTTTTGGACCAGGTGCGTAATGCGATCCGGCTCAAGCACTACAGCATCCGGACCGAGCAGGCGTACGTCGACTGGATCAAGCGGTACATCTATTTTCATGAAAAAAAGCACCCGTCCGATTTGGATGAAAACCACATCACCTCATTTTTGACTTATCTGGCCGTTCAGAAAAAAGTCGCCAGCTCCACTCAAAATCAAGCCTTATGCGCATTGGTATTTCTCTATCGCGAGGTCATCAAAAAAGAGCTTAGCCAATTCGAAAACCTCGTTTTTGCCAAACGGCCCTCGAAATTGCCGGTGGTATTCACGCGGGATGAGGTCAGAAGTATATTGCTTCAACTGGAAGGCGCCACCTGGATCATGGGCCAATTGCTCTACGGCGCCGGGTTGCGTTTGATGGAGTGCATCCGGTTGAGAGTCAAGGATGTCGATTTTGGATACAAGCAGATCGTCGTGCGCGACGGCAAGGGGCATAAAGATCGGATTACCATGCTGCCGGAGGTGGTGATAGAGCCGTTGCGCAGGCATTTGATGAAAGCCAAACAGGCCCACAACCAGGATTTGAAATCCGGGTTCGGCACCGTTCATCTACCCTATGCGCTGGAACGCAAATACCCGCGCGCCAATCGCGAGTGGGGTTGGCAATATGTCTTCCCGGCATCCAAGCGTTCCATTGATCCGCGATCAGGCATCGAGCAGCGCCATCATGTTTCGGAAAGCGTCTTGCAACGGGCTGTCAAGAATGCCATCCGCCAGAGCGGCATCACCAAGCCGGGCAGCAGCCATTCGATGCGCCACAGTTTTGCGACCCATCTGATTGAGTCCGGATACGATATCCGCACGGTGCAGGAGTTGCTGGGACACAAGGATGTCTCGACGACGATGATCTACACCCATGTGCTCAACAAGGGGGGCAAAGGGGTGGTCAGCCCGAGTGACAGGCTGTTCCAGCCATGAGGGGGCAGTTGGCCCGTTCGGGGGCTAATGAAAGGGATGTGACATGGACGGCAGTGATTTGACCGAGCGGCAGCAAAGCGTGCTGGCTTATATCATCGAGTATCAGCGGGTGTACGCCAACTCACCTACGGTGCGGGAGATCGCGAAGCATTTGAAGCTGCATTCTCCAAGTGGGGTGCACCGCGTGCTCAATATCTTGAAGGACAAGGGGTATATCCATGATGCGGCGGCCAAGAAGCGCTCCTGGCGTTCCACGGCCGCCATTTCGGTGGGCATGATTCCTCTGGTGGGGGCCATTGCCGCCGGCGATCCCATCGCGGCCATCGAGCATGTGGAAGAGGAGTTGGGCGTCTCGCCGTCGCTTTTCGGCTGCGAGGCCTGCTTTGCGTTGCGGGTGCGGGGCGACTCCATGATCGATGCCCACATTCAGGATGGGGATCTGGCCATCATCCGTCGGCAGCCGCGGGTGGAGAACGGAGAGATCGCGGCCGTGTTGGTCGAGAATGTCTTGACGGAAGCCACGCTGAAAAGCGTCCGGTCTACGCGCGGCAGTCTCACGCTCGAACCGGCCAATCCAAGGTACAAGCCGTTGGTGTTCAAGGGGGCGGCGCGTAAACAAGTGACCGTCATCGGCAAATTGGTGGGGGTGGTGCGCAGGATGCGCTCTCCCCGGTAATAGGATGCCGGCTAAGTCAGACATCGACAAATGACGGTCTCGGCCATGCCACATGATAGTGGCCTATGCCATTAGGAGCGGAGCTTTTATGCATACCGAACGTCGTGGGAGGCTTGTAGGGGAGGCTTGTAGGGATGTCCATAAAGTGATAAATTAGTCTCAAATCTAGCGCCTCCACCTTTAGTAATTTATATGTTTATGGACGTCCCCTGTGCGTCCCTGTGCGTCCCTGTGCGTCTCCCGTCCCCCGTCCCCTGTGCGTCCGCGATGGGGAACCGGCAGGTCACGCGGGTGCCCTGGCCCTCCTGGCTTTCGATGTGGATGGTGCCGCGCAGGCGGTCCAGGGCCTCTTTGGCGATCACCAGGCCCAGGCCGGTGCCTTGATCGGTGAAGGCTTTGGCGTTTTCGGCACGGAAGAATTCGGTGAACAGGCGCGGGATCTGTTCCTGGGGGATGCCGATGCCTTCATCGGCGATGTGCAGGCAGAGGCGGTCCGGGTCTTCTTTTTTCAGAAACACTTCTACTGCTTTGCCCGGTGGCGTGTACTTGATGGCGTTGGAGAGCAGATTGGTGAAGAGATCGTCCAACAGCTTCTCTTCGCCCAGAATGGCCGGCAGGTGTTTGTCCAGGGCATAGCTCAGGGAGACCTCTTTTTCCTTGGCTTGGGTTTGAAACATGGTTGTCCATTGCGCCACCAAGGGCGCCAGGGCCAACGGTCGCAATTCGATTGGGCCGCCGTCGGCGCGTTTGATGCCGAGTTTAAGCAGATCCTGAATGGTCATCGAGAGGCTTTCGATGCGGCGTTCACACTGCGCCAGCATATCGGCCTGTTGGGTGTTAAGCGGCCCCACATAAGCCTTGCGCAGTACTTTCAGGATGCTGTCCACTGCGTTGAGCGGTGAGCGCAACTGGTGGGCGGCTTTTTGCAGGAACCAGCTCTTGTTCAACTCGCTCTTGAGGTTCTGCATGGCCAGGGCGGTCAGTTCGGCGATCAAGGCAAAAAACTCCACATCCTTGTTGCTGAAGTTGAAGCGCGCCTGGCTGTAGACGCAAAAGACGCCCAGGACCCGTTTTTCCACCTTGAGGGGTAGACAGATCAAGGAAGAGATGCCCTCTTTGAGGATATTTTCCGGGTATTGGAAGTAATCCTTTTCTTCGATGCTGCCGATGGTGTAAAAAGCCCCTTCGATGATGCGCTGATTGATGTGGCTTTTGGCGATCTCGATGTCCCCCTTGGCCAGATAGTTCTGGCTCAATCCATAGGTAGAGGCAAAACGCAGGGTTTTGTGCTGCTCGTCCAGCAGTTTGATCGAGCACGCCTTGATGCCCATGATGCGGGCCGTGGTCTGGGTGGCCGAATCCATCAACTCCTGGTAGTCGGCGCAGAAGGCCATTTGCTTGACCATGTCGTACAGCGCGGTCAGCTTGGAGTTGGCTGCATCCAATTCTTTGCAGAAGACTAGCAGGGTGCGGCCTTTGGCGCGCAGGCTGCATTTGATGGTGGTTACCAAAAAGGCGGTGATTAAAAATGCGGTGGCCAGGATGACGAACAAGGTCACATTTTCGCCGGTCGTGTGGCTGGAGTTGAACATGGAGTGACTGAAGGCCGTGGTGTGCGGGACGACCGCGCCGATGTTTTGCAGGTAGCCGAGCAGGCCTATGCCGCCGATGCCGGTGGCCGAGTAGATATAGGCGTAAACCGGATCGAGAAGCATACCCGCCAGAATGATATGAAAAGGGAGGAAAAGCACGAGTGGACTGTAGAACCCGCCGGTGTAGAAGATCATGGCGAGTAGGGCCGCCAGATCGCAGAGGATCTGGCCATGGGCGCAGATTTGGAAATGTTTTTCGCGGTCCGGGGAGATGCGCCGCAAACGACGGCAGATGATGGCGAAGAGGCTATTGTAGCCGGCCATGGCCGCGATAATCACGGTGATGGAGGCCAGGGGCAATTCGAGCCGGTACAGATGCGCACCCCAGGCGCCGGCCAGGGCCGCCACCACGGCGATCCAGCGGACACCGATGAACCAGCCGACCCGTTCGCTCAGTTCGCGACGGAAGAAGATCTGCTGCGCGACCAGTTCTTTGGCGATATCCATGGTTGCGTTCGCCCGTTGGGTCGATTTGCCCGAGGGCAGGGGTGGTGGTTTTGCTTCCGGCCAACCGTTCAACCTATTCCCTCCTGAGCAACTCCTCCGCCGTTTTCAGCAGCACATCCGGATCGATGGGTTTTTCCAGGAATTTGTTGACGGGCCACTCTTCGCCCATGATGTGCTGGAACTTGTCGGTGCCTGTTTCGGCCATTTTCTGGGTAAAGGAGGTGAGCATCAGTATCGGGACCTCCCGGTAGCGGTCCTGGTTGCGCAGCTTGTAGGCCAGGTCGAAGCCCT
>JBAQGR010000774.1:0-2173 GCA_049287895.1 Desulfatitalea sp. | reverse complement strand
TGAAGATCTCGGTGGCCTCGTCCGGGTGGCTCGGACCGTAAGGCCGCGGCCGGCGGTCGATGATCAGGCCGTAGAGGCTCACCTGCTCGGTGGCCACCACGGCTTCGCGCCGGCGCTCCCAGTGGGGATCGAGATGGGCGTATTTACACTGCTCCTTGCCGATCGGTTCGATCCAGGCCGGGTCGATCACCGCCGCGCAGCGTGCGAACAGGCGCGAGGTCTCCACCATCTCCGCGGCCACGATCCACTGGCCGGGGTTCTTGAAGAGTCCGGAGCCGGGAAAGATCATCGCCTGGCGGCTGTGGGCGGCCTGGAAGATTTGCTTCTCCTTCTTCAAGGCGATGTTGGATAGGAATCCGCTCAGAATCGATTGATGGATGGCCGCATAACCGCTGTGGGCCATGTCGCCCGGCTCGGCCGGGGCCAGGCTCTCCCGGGAGGGCCGTATATTGTGTTCGGCCAGTTCGCTGATGATTTGGCCATAGACGTCGCGCCATTCGCGCATGCGCTTGAACGAGAGAAAATGGGTGTGGCAGAACTGCTTGACCTGCTGCCAACTGGTGCGCTGGCCGGCCACCCGGTCATAGGCGTGCCAGATGCGCAGCAAAGTGAGAAAGTCGGAGGTCGGATCGCTAAAGCGGGCGTGGGCCGCATCGGCTTCGGCCTGCCGCTCGGCCGGGCGCTCGCGCGGGTCCTGGATGCTCAGGGCCGCGGCGATGACGGCCACGTCGGCCAGGCAGTCCCGGGAGCGGGCTTCCAAAAGCATGCAGGCCAGGCGCGGGTCCAGGGGCAATCGCGCCATCAGGCGACCCTTGTTGGTCAGCACATATCGGCCGCCCCGGTCCCGGCTGCGTTTGGCCGGCACTATGGCGCCCAGCTCCTGGAGCAAGGCATAGCCGTCCTGAATACTGCGCGGCGCCGGCGGGTCGATGAAGGGAAATGCTTCTACATCGCCCAGGCGCAAGGCGATCATGCGCAAAATGACTTCGGCCAGGTTGGCGCGCAGGATCTCGGGCGGGGTGTACTTGGGCCGCTGGTCATAGTCCTCCTGGCTGTAGAGGCGGATGCAAATGCCGTCGGCCACGCGGCCGCAGCGGCCCTTGCGCTGGTCGGCGCTGCTCTGGGCGATGGCCACCACCGGCAGGGTGTTGGTGCGCGAACGAGGCGTGTACTGGCTGATGCGCGCCAGCCCGGTGTCGATCACGTAGCGGATGCCCGGAATGGTGATGGAGGTTTCGGCCACGTTGGTGGCCACGATGATCTTGCGGCCTTTGGAGGGCCGGAAGACGCGCTGCTGCTCGGCGGCCGACAGCCGCGCGAAGAGAGGAATTACTTCGGCCGACGGGTAGCGGCGGCCCTGGATCAATTCACAGGTGTCGCGGATATCCTGCTCGGTGGGCATGAAGACCAGAATGTCGCCGCGGCGCCGCTCCTGGTGCAGTTGGTCCAGGGCCTTGGCTGTCTGTTCGATGTGAGTGCTTTCTTCGCCGTTGTCCGCCGGGCTTTCGAAGTAGCGCGTCTCCACCGGATACATGCGACCCGACACCTCGATGACCGGCGCCCCGCCGAAGGCCTGGGCGAACTTTTGGGTATCGATGGTGGCCGAGGTGATGATCACCTTCAGATCGCGGCGCGTGGTCAGCATCTGCTTGAGCAGGCCTAAGATGAAATCGATGTTCAGGCTGCGTTCGTGGGCCTCATCCACGATCAGGGTGTCGTACTGATTCAGCTGGCGGTCCGACTGGGCTTCGGCCAGCAGAATGCCGTCGGTCATCAGCTTGATGCGGGTGTCGGGCCCGGTGGTGTCCTGGAAGCGGATCTTTACCCCTACGGTGCGGCCGACGGTTTCGCCCAACTCTTCGGCAATGCGCCGGCCCACGGTCAGGGCCGCGATGCGCCGCGGCTGGGTAACGCCGATGACCCCATCCACCCCGCGGCCGGCAGCGATGCACAGCTTGGGCAGTTGGGTGGTCTTGCCCGAGCCGGTTTCACCGGCCACAATCAATACCGGGTGCTGGCCGATGGCCGTGATGATCTCTTCCGCCCTGGCGCTGATGGGCAGGTTGGGGTCGATCTTCAAAAGGGGGGTGTGCGCCAGGCGCTCCCGGCGCCGCGCCGCCGATTGCGCGAGACGGCGCTCCAAACGTTCGCAGCGGCCGCGCAGCTTGGCCGG
>JBAQGR010000773.1:0-1593 GCA_049287895.1 Desulfatitalea sp. | reverse complement strand
GGTGGCGCCATGGGCCGTCCGGGCAAAGGAGGCGGCCCTGTACCCGAAACTCCGGCCCCGCCTGGGGGCGGCATGGGCGGCGGCATACCGGGCGCGGCCGTACCTGAAGGTTTGTTCATGTAATGCTCCACGGCCTCCATGGCCACTCCCAGTAATCCCAAGGCCGCACCGCCCGAAACCAGGGAGCCCAAGCCGCCGCCGCGCCGCATCCCGCCGCGCAGCAACCCACCCAACAATCTTTCAGGATTGAACATCGTGAGTCGTCCTTCCGGTTGCAATTTGCATTGTGGTCTGGTCAATAATAAAGCCAGAGCAGAAACGAAAACTGATTTTCAAACGAACCCTGCCGGGTGTCAAGGGAGATTTCATTGAACGGTTTTACCTTTCAACCCATCGGTTACATCCAATCGTGTTTCACCGAAAAGTTCGGCATCCCCCGCCAGCCCGGACTGGTGCCGGAAGCCCGGGCAGTGCTGGAGATCATCCCGCCCTTCGATATCACCGAAGCTTTTCGGGGGCTGAACGCCTTTTCCCATGTCTGGGTGCTTTTTGTTTTTCACGAGTGCCATCAACACCCCTGGAGAGCCACAGTGCGTCCGCCACGCCTGGGCGGCAACCGGCGCGTAGGCGTTTTTGCCAGCCGCTCCGGATTCCGGCCCAACGCCATCGGCCAGTCGGTGGTGACCTTGCTGGGAATCGAACGGATCAAAGGCGCCTTGCGCTTGCGCCTGGGGGGCATCGATCTGCTGGACGGCACACCCGTGCTGGACATCAAACCCTACCTGCCCTATGCCGACGCCATCACCGACGCCATGGCCGGCTATGCCCCCGACGCCCCGTCCGGCAATAAGGAGGTCTTGTTTGCTGCCCCGGCCCAACAGGCCTGCGCAACCCTCGACCCCGCGAGTTACCCCGATTTAAAACAATTGATCGCCGGCCTCCTGGCCCAGGACCCGCGTCCGGCATACAAAGATGGCGATGAAGCAAAACAATTCGGCATGCGCTTGTGGGATCTGAACATCCGCTTCCGGGTGGTCGGGCATCAGATCGTGGTGGAGAGCATCGGGCCACATGCGAAGTAAAGTTTTTGTCTTCTTTGCCAACAAGTCATTATGCTTCATACACCAGCAAAAAGGCCGCCCCAAAAAAACTGGACCGGCCGTTGCGTCGATGAAAGGTGAATTACAAAACCCCTTTCAAACATCCAACCAGATGTCCGCCTCACCTCCACAGTGAGAGCAAACAGCATGCCCTTTGGTTTTGCCCGTGTCTTTGGCAACCACCTTGGGTGTCATCTCGGCCAGATGGTCTTCCAGGCGGCAGGTGACCACCATCTCGGCTTCGTTGCCGCAATTCTTGCACTCGCACACTTGCTTGAATTTCTTCTCTTTCATTTTACACCTCCGTTGCCCGCCGCGAGTGACCGCCACGGGAAGTGAATCAGGCGGGGATGCCCCCCGCCCCTTCTTTCAGCTTGCATCGCTCGTTCTTGGCCAAATTCTCCAACGCCTTGCGCACCCCTTTGGCATATCCTGGAGAGATCTTCTTGGCAACGACCGCAATTGGTTAGACTTTTGAGGCCACATCGCCGCA
>JBAQGR010000772.1:0-5164 GCA_049287895.1 Desulfatitalea sp. | reverse complement strand
TGATTTCTACGAGGCGCACGGGGCTAACTTAAGCGGTATCAAGCGCATCTTGTTCAGGCACATCGTTCGAAAATTGATGAACAACAATGTATCGAGAATAAGGCGGGGGGAATGGTAGAAGTTTTCCCTTAAGGAAAACAAGACCCCGCGGGGTTCATCCCATGGGGTCTTGTGTTTGATAGCCGGTACCGCTTAAGGAATATCACCAAACCTGCTCGAATGCTGCTATTCAATTCGAGTAGGTTATGATGAGGGACGGTCGCGTGTTCGCGGCGCTTGCTTCGCTGGATGCGAAAAAGCGGTAGCTGTTGGCGCTGGCCACCGCATCGGAATTGAGCATCAATCCAAAATTTGTGGCGGAATTGATAGCCCATTTCTCAACCATGTCCGTTACATCCCAGGTTTTATATCCAAGGGTTGCATTCAGCCTGTTCACATCCTCTGCGGGAGCGATATCGGCCTGGGCCAGGGGGGTGCCGTTGTAGCAGATAGTGTTGGCGGTCCAGCTGTGGACGCCGTCATAGGTTGCACCGTTCGCGGTGCTCAGGTTTGGATTGTGATGGATGACTTGGTGCACGGAGACATCGTATGCAGCATCGCCGCCGGCACCGGTTTGATACAGCGTGAGGATGGCACTTTCGATGCGTGCACCTGCCGGAAGCCGGGACAGATCGAATTTGATCAGCGCGGCATTGGCCGGCCTGTTCTGGGGCCATGTGTAGGTGTTCAATTGACCGCGGGAGATGTTCACCTCTGTATTGATATTGAGGAAGGTGTCTTGCACGGTGCCGGGATAGTCGGCATCCGGCGCGTTACCGAAGACAGCCGTCTTAATGACGGGTCTAGTATAGGTTATTTCAAGGATGGGTCTTTGGGCGGCGTTGCTTGCTTCGCTGGAGGCGAAGTAGCGGAAGCTGTTGGCGGCGGCGACGGCATCGGCATTGAGCAGTACTCCGTAGTTCGAAGCCGCATTGCTGACCCAATCCTGAACCATGTCGCTTATGTCCCAGTTTTTATACCCAAGGGTCCGATCCAAGCGGTTCACATATTCCGCCGGAGCGATATCGGCCTGGGCCATGGGGACGCCGTTGTAGCAGCCCGTGTTGGCGGTCCAGTTGTTGACGCCGTTATAAGTCAAGCCGTTCGCGGTGCTCAGGTTTGGATTGTGATGGATGACTTTGTGAGCGGAGACATCGTACGCAGCATCGCCACCGGCACTCGTTTGATACAGCGTGAGGATGGCGCTTGTGATTCGCGCATCCGCCGGTAGCCGGGACAGATTGAATTTGATCAGCGCGGCATTGGCCGGTCTGTTCAGTGGCCATGTGTAGGTGTTCAATTGGTTTTGGGAGATGTTCACATCTGCATTGATATTGAGGAAGGTGTCCTGCGCGGTGCCGGGATAGTCGGCATCCGGCGCGTTACCGAAGACCAGCGTCACGCTCTCGGAATCGTCGGCACAAGCTAAATCATTGCCGTTGCAGTTCTGATCGATGCCGTCACCGCAAATCTCGTTGGCGCCGGGATGTATGGAAGCATTGGCGTCGTTGCAGTCACCCTGGTTTTCCGTGGAACCGTCGTTGTCGTTATCGATGTTATTGGGGCAGATCAGGTCACTGCCGTTGCAGTTCTGATCGATGCCGTCGCCACAGATTTCGGTGGCGTTGGGACGGATGGAAGCATTGGCGTCATTGCAGTCGCCCTGGCTTACCGAATAGCCATCGCGGTCGCTATCCGCGGGCACTGAAATGTTTTGGGAAAATGAGACCTCATTGGAATTCCCGCTTACAGTCGTTCCTTGATAGGCGCGCGCCACGAAGTAGTAAGTGGTCCCCTCCAGAAGATTTTGGATGGTGCAGGTCGTGGCGCTACCTGTCCATACAGGTGCGCTGTAATTATAGGCACCGCCCGAAAGGCGTTGGAACAATCGATATCCTTGCGGTGCCGGATTGTTTGCATCCCACTGCAGCGTAGCTTGGGCCGCGTAAAGTGGAATAGTACTAAAGCAAAGAAGTCCAATGACAAAAGCTGCCGTAAGTAGTCTTCTACACCCCCCACAAAACAATACTTTCATGCGTGAACCTCCGTGGTGTATTATTTAGACAAGAGGTTCCACGAAGAATCGCAGCCGCTTATCCTTGATTGTCCTGCATTTGCAATATAGATGCCATACTATGCTCGGCCTTACTTGTTCTGCGTTATCTGTTTGAAATTGCGTTGCTTCAGTAATTGAAGGGTCTATTTGATGGTGTGTGGATGGAGGTGGGCAGCTTCCAACAGGTACCAAAAATGTGACAGCTGTATTTTAAATGCTCACGTGCAGCTTCGCGCGGCGCTTGCAAGGTCCTCAACATCTTCGCAATCCGGTTGTGTCTGGATTTGTAATTTGGAGCGTCAATGATATGGCGGGGAAAACACAGGTTCCTGGGACCCGGTGATGTCCCTATTTCATTCCAACCCAACAAACCCAATCAACACTTCAGGCTTAATACTGTTCAGGCTTAATGCTTGACAAAAGAGGACTGCAATGCTCTTATCAGTGCCGATTCGAGGTAAATGTTGATGGACGGTTTTCGCGACATTCAGACTTTTCGGGGGTGGTGGCGCCGCTTTGCGCTGTGGCGCATCCTGCCCTCGGGCTGACGGTCGTTGGACCCGCCAATGAAACCATTCAGGACCGTGGGCATCCGCACCCCACGGTTTTTTTTTAGGCCGGGGCGCCGGAACACGGTCCGCAGACCTTAAGGAGAGACACACATGCTCATCGTTATGGATCGCAAAGCCACCCCCGAGCAGATCGGCCGGGTCGTCCAAACAATCGAAGCCAGGGGATTCACCGCGCGGCCCATCCCGGGCGGCGATCGGGTCTCCATCGGCATTTTGAACAACGAGGGCCCGGTGGACCCGGCGCTTTTTCTGGGGCTGGATGGCGTCAAAGAGGCCATTCCCGTCACCCGGCCCTACAAACTGGTCAGCCGCGAAATCAAACCCGAAGACACCTTGATCCAGGTGGGCCGGGTGACCATCGGCCAGGGCCATCTGACCATCATGGGCGGCCCGTGCGCCATCGAAAGCGAACAACAGGCCATGACCATCGCCGAGCATGTCAAAAAGGCCGGCGGTGACATTTTCAGGGGCGGTGCCTACAAGCCACGAACGTCGCCGTACACCTTCCAGGGCATGGGGTTGGAGGGGCTGAAGATTTTGGCCAAGGTCCGGGAGCGGTTCGACATGCCGGTGGTGACTGAGGTGATGGACAACGAAACCTTCGACCAGGTGGAGGCTTACGCCGACATCGTCCAGATCGGCACGCGCAACATGCAGAATTTCAGCCTGCTCAAGCGGGCCGGTCTGAGCCGGCGGCCCATCATGCTCAAGCGGGGTATGTCGGCCACGCTGGAGGAGTGGTTGATGGCCGCCGAATACATCATGGCGGCGGGCAACACCCAGGTGATGCTGTGCGAGCGTGGCGTGCGCACCTTTGTGCGCCACAGTCGCAACACCCTGGATCTGTCGGTGGTGCCGGTGGTGGTGAAAGAGAGCCATCTGCCGATCATCATCGATCCCAGCCATGCCGCCGGCGTGCGCGACCAGGTGATCCCCTTGAGCCGGGCCTCGGTGGCCGTGGGCGCCCATGGCTTGATGGTCGAAGTGCACCACGAACCGCAAAACGCATTAAGCGACGGCGCCCAGTCGCTCTATCCCGAGCAGTTCGCCCGACTGTGCGGATATGCGCGCAAGGTGCATGCACTGGTATTGGAAGGATGAAGGTAGAAAGTAGAAAGTAGAAAGTAGAAAGTGGAAAGTGAAGGATTGAATCGATTATGAACGAAATCAACGTCACGGGCCAATCGGGCCACTCACGGATCCTGATCGGCGAGACGCTGGACCATCTGGCGCACTACCTGCCCAAAGGCCGCACCATCCTCATTACCGATGAAAACGTGCTCCGCCTTTACGGCCACCGTTTTCCGGAAGGTGAAGTGATCGCCATCGGCTGCGGCGAGAAGCACAAGACCCTGGAGAGTCTGGCCGCTATCTACGACCGGCTCATTGCCGCGGAAGCCGACCGCTCGACCTTCATCGTGGGCATCGGCGGCGGCATCGTGGGCGATGTTACCGGTTTTGCTGCCTCCACTTATATGCGCGGCCTGCGTTTCGGCTTTGTGGCCACCACGCTGCTGGCCCAGGTGGATGCCACCGTGGGCGGCAAAAACGGCGTCAACTTCAAAGGCTACAAAAATATGGTGGGGGTGTTCAACCAGCCCGAATTCGTACTTATCGATATTGGCCTGCTCAAAACCCTGCCGGCCGCGGAGATTGCCTGCGGCCTGGCTGAGATCGTCAAACATGCCTGCATTGCCGATGCCGCCTATTTCGACGACGTCGAAGGCCATTGCGAGGCCATCGCCGCCTTGGACGAAACCGTGCTGCGGCGCCTGGTGCACCGGTCGGTGGAGATCAAGGCCGGGGTGGTCAACCAGGACGAACGCGAGGCCGGCGAGCGGCGCAAACTCAATTTCGGCCACACCCTGGGCCACGCCTTTGAAAAGACCCTGGGCATCTCCCACGGCGCGGCCGTCAGCGCCGGTATGGTGTTGGCCGCCGAACTCTCCGTGCACAAAGGGCTGCTGGCCGGGGAAGAAAAGGAGCGCATCGTCGCCCTGCTCGACCGGTTGAACCTGCCGACGGCCCTCGATTTCGATCGTGCGGCGGTGTTCGCGGCCCTCCAAAAAGACAAAAAGCGGCAGCAAACCCAGATCCATTTCGTACTTCTCAAGGCCCTGGGTCACGCCGTGGTGGAATCCATCTCCATCGAGGCGTTGGGCCAATGGCTGATGGCGCGCTGAAGATGACCGCCATGTTCTCACAGCGTTTCGAGTGGCGCACGCCGCCCAACGCCCTGAGCGAGCTTTTGGCCCGCAAAAAGGCCGCGGGTGAATCGCTATGGGATCTGACCCAATCCAACCCCACGCGCATCGGGCTGGCCTACGATCAGGCGGCGATCCTGGCGGCCCTCGCCCGTCCGTCCGCCATGGTCTATGAGCCCGATCCGCGCGGGTTGCCGTCCGCCCGGCGGGCCATCGCCGATTACTACCGCGGGCAGGGATGTACAATGGATGCGGAGCGGCTCTTTTTGACGGCCAGCACTAGCGACGCTTAC
>JBAQGR010000771.1:0-3777 GCA_049287895.1 Desulfatitalea sp. | reverse complement strand
GTGGGCATCGCTCAGCGCATCGTTGTGGCGCCGACCCGCCCCGGTGAAACCTATGTGAGCCGCATCTTTCCCGTGCGGATCGAACCTGCGCTGCTCACCTTCGACATCTGGATTGTGGATATGGACGGCCGGCCCTGCGAAATACTTCGGGGAGTGGCCATGCGCGATGTCAGCGGCGGCCGACTGCAAGCACCCGATTGGATCAGGGCGCCCAAAGAGGATCATTCGGTGGCGCGCATCGCCGCGCATTGCGAATCCGCTGTCCTCATCGAGCGATCCACCTTGATGCCCTTTGCCGATCGATGTTTGTCCGCGCGGGAACTTCTGCCCACCGATAGGATGGGCGCCAAGCGCCGTACCGATTTTCTCTCGTCCCGTCTGGCCTGCAAGCGGCTCTATCGAAGGCTATCGGGCCATGACGACCAGACCCCGGCCCGTGACATAGGGACCCTGGCCGCTGACGGCATCCGGCCGGCCGTCGGGGGGGCGCCCTATCACTGCAGCGTGGCCCATGATCGTCGCTTTACCGTGGCCGTGGCCGGAAGAGATCCCATCGGCGTGGATGTGGAGCGCCTGGACGGTCGCGTCCTTAAAAGCCTGCGCATCTTCATGGATGCCGGCGAGCAGGAGACGGTCCGTGTATCGGCGCTGGGGGCGGTCGGCGCGGCCGTGCGCGTGTGGACCATCAAGGAGGCGGTGGCCAAGATGCTCAACATTCATCTGGCCGATAGCTGGGCGCGCACCCGCGTGGTCGCCATCGGCGCGGAGCAGAGCCAAATCCGGATCGGCGACGGCCCAACAGCCGTGGCCGTCCATCAGCAGGTGGGCGATCATTTAATTACTTTGGTACACCAGTGGGAAATTTTTAAAGGGGATATGCGATGACAGCTTTGCTGCTTCTCTTCGGCCTGGTGTGTGCCTACCTGGCCGGGTCGGTCAACTTCGCCATCCTCCTGTTCCGCTGGCTGGGCAAGGGCGATCCCCGCTCGCGTTTCAGCGGCAATCCCGGGGTGACCAATGTCTTTCGCCAGGCGGGATGGCTGCTGGCCACCCTGGTACTGCTGCTGGATGTGGGCCGGGCCATGGCGGTTGCCCTATTGGCGCGATACTTCTGGCCGGATGCCCTGGTGCCGTGGGCCGGTTATGCCTTGATCCTGGGCAACCACCTCCCCTGCTTTCACGGCTGGCGCGGCGGCAAAGGGGTGGCCAACTATCTGGGGTTTTATGCCCTGTTGCTGCCGCTGGGCACCGGCCTTGCCCTGGCTGCCTATGTGCTGATCTTTGCGTTGACACGGGTTCCCTTTTTCGGCTCGTTCGGCATCCTGGCCACTTTGACCGGGTTCGGTCTGGTGCGCTGGGCCCACGCACCGCTGGCGCTGGCCGGCGTGCTGATTACCGCTGGGAGCATCGTGTGGTTTCACCGCGGCAATTTGGCCGGGTGGTGGCAAAGCCGGGCAGGGCGCTGAGGGGGACAAAACGCGTCTGTTAAGCAGGCGGCGCCGCGTCTGGGTAACGCTTAAAGAGTTTGAGCATGGTCACGCGGGTCAGCCAGCGCAAAAAAATCCAGGAGTAGCGCGCGCCGGCCAGATACATCCCCAGCAGGAACATCAGGTGGGAAAGGCCGTAGATCAACGGTCCGCCTACCAGAACGATGGCCGGCCGCTGGTAATAGACCGCCAGGGCGCCCAGCAGGGCGACGGCCGGCCAGCCGATGATGTAGCTGACGACGATGGCCGCAACCCCCAGAATTACTTTCAGGGAGGGTTTCCCTTTGAAGGCGCTCAGGTCCGCATTCTCCGCAAGTGCAGCGCGGACAAAACGCGTGGCCGCTATTTTGGCGACCGCTCTATTAATGAGCCCGTTCGGAGAAGTAGGGTTGTTGGCGTCCATCTCTGCGGATAGATAGCCGACACCCCAGAGACAATCAAGGCTTTTGAATGTTCGCTATATTACGATGCTCTGATTTTGATATTCCAATTGAAAATCGAATAAATTATGTTACAACAACATAATGTTCCTGCTGCATAATCATTCGGAGGCCCCATATGCGTCTCGATTTTCTTGACCGCGAAAACGAACGGCTCCGCCTCGCCAAGGCGTTTTCCTCAGCCGAAGGCACATTTTGCTGCCTTTATGGGCGCAGGCGGTGCGGCAAATCACGCTTGTTGCAGGAGAGCCTGCCCAAGCGGCGGTCGGTTTATTTTATGGCGGATGAACGTGAACCCAACATTCAACGGTCAGCGCTGGCTGCTACGATTGCGCGTTATCTGCCTGGGTTCGACGCGGTGCGTTACCCGGACTGGGACAGCCTGTTTGCGCGCTGGTGGCGGGAGGCCCCAATGGGCACCGTTCTTGCGCTGGACGAATTTCCCTATCTTGTCAAATCAAGTCCGGAACTACCAAGTGTATTGCAAAGATGGGTAGATGAAAACCGATCCAGGCCGATTCATTTGATCATCGCGGGATCATCACAGCGAATGATGATGGGACTGGTATTGGACGCCAATGCGCCGCTGTATGGCAGGGCCCGGGAGATCATCCCGGTAAGACCATTGGGTGCCGGTTGGATCGGAAATGCCCTTCAATTGAACCGGGAAGTGGATCTTCTGGATGCGTATGCTTTTTGGGGCGGGGTTCCGCGCTATTGGGAATTGGCCAACGACAGCGGCGGCGGCTGGGAATCGATACGCCGTCTTGTGTTGGATCCCTTGGGGGTTTTACACAATGAGCCGAACAGGTTATTGCTGGATGATCTGAAAGAAACCACCCAGGCTGCGTCTATTCTTGCGCTGATCGGGCAGGGGTGCCACAGGATTTCAGAGATCGGCGCCCGGTTGGGTAAACCTGCCACTTCCCTGGCCCGTCCGATCCAGCGGCTGATTGAATTGGGACTTGTCCGGCGCGAACAACCCTTTGGCGCATCCCATATGGCCGGAAAAAAGACGTTGTATCGCTTGGACGACCCTTTTCTGGGATTTTGGTTCCGCTATGTTGAGCCCAACCGGTCCCGGCTGGAGTCCGGGGCCGTTGCTTCCGTATTAAAGGAGATACAACAGGATTTTAGCCTGCATCGCGGGCAAATATGGGAAGCCTTGGTGAGGCAATCCATTCCCCTGCTCCAAATCGAAGGCAAAGAATGGATGCCGGCCCATCGATGGTGGGGTGCGGGCACAGACAAAATACAGTTGGAAATAGATCTCTTGTCCGAATCCACGGACCGGCAATGGCTGTTGATCGGAGAAGTCAAGTCGGCCATGTCCGCGAAAGATCAAAAAAGAGAAGAGGCCGGATTGCAATGCAAGGCGGGAAAACTGCCGTTGACAAAATCCTATCGTGGAATCATCCACAAACTTTTTGTCGCTGACAGAACAAAACAGGTTTCGCAGACGTTCATTTACGCGACAGACGTTTTTCGCGTTTTGAAATAGCAAGGAATTTAATGCTTCCTATCCCTACCGCCGACCCCTGGTCGTTTTTCGATCGCATCTACTGCATCACCCTGAAAGAGCGGCCCGATCGGCGCGCTCAGGCCGCGGCCCAGTTCGCCCGCGTGGGTCTCGCCGAGCGGGTGACCTATTGGACGGTTGCGCGCCATCCCACGGACTGCGAGCAGGGCATTTACGAATCCCATATGGCCTGCCTGCACCAGGGGTTGGCCGACGGTGCCCAGCGTGTGCTCATCTTCGAGGACGATGTGATCTTCGAGCGCTTCAACCCGGGGCGTTTCCGTGCAGCCCTCGCTTTTCTGGAGCGGCACCCCGATTGGCAAATATTTTT
>JBAQGR010000770.1:0-6674 GCA_049287895.1 Desulfatitalea sp. | reverse complement strand
CTAATCCCTCATATCGCCCTTCGTAGCACCGATCTTTAGAGATAAGTCATAAACAGTGCCAACCCCATATTCGGTGTTCTCTTCTGCTCGGCCGTGATTCAAGTTTGGCCTGGTTAGAACCGATATTCTTACCGGAAACCATTCACTGCATTGGTTTCAAAGCCATTGTGAAGGAAAGACCATGGATTTCTCAACCATTATCGGACTGATCGGCGGTACGATTCTCATCATGGCCTCCATTTTCCTGGGCGGCAATGTGATGGGATTCATCGACGTACCCAGCATCCTTCTGGTCGTGGGTGGCACCATCGCCGTCATCTTCATCAAGTTCAAAATGAGCGACGTGATCAACTCCATCAAGGTGGCCTTGCAGGCCTTTCTGGTTAAGATGTCCGACCCCGAGGAGATCATCAGCGAGATGGTCCATTATTCGCGCATCGCCAAGAAAGAGGGTTTGATCGTTTTGGAGAACGAGGCGCCCATGGACCCGTTTGCCGCCAAGGCTCTGCGCTACCTCTCGGACGGTTATGACGCAGGCTTGATCGAGAACATGTTGAGCAAGGATATCCGCTTAACCGTTCAACGCCATGCCATCGGTCAGAATGTTTTTAAAGCCATGGGCGAGAGCGCGCCGGCCTTCGGAATGATCGGCACCCTGATCGGGCTGGTGCAAATGCTTTCCGCCATGGGCGAACCTTCCAGCATCGGACCGGCCATGGCTCTCGCGATATTGACCACCCTGTACGGCGCCGTGTTGGCCAATTTTCTTTTCCTGCCCCTGGCCGACAAGCTCAGCTTGCGCAGCGACCAGGAAAAACTCAACAAAAGCATCATCGTGGAGGCGGCTATCGGCATCAATCGCGGATTGGCGCCATTGGTGATAGAAGAGTCGTTGAGAATATTTCTGACCCCCAGGCAGCGTAATGCCAAAAGTGAGAAACCCGCCGCGGAACCCGCTTCGGCCGGCAAGGAGGCCCAATAATGAGCGGCTTCATGGATGACGAGGCCCCCAAAGTCAACAGGGGCGCGCCCATGTGGGTGGTGACCTACGGCGACACGATGAGTTTGTTGTTATGCTTTTTTGTGTTGCTGCTCTCGATTTCCGAGATGGACCGCCAAAAATACAAGCAGACGGTGGACTCCTTGAGCAAGGCATTTGCCGTGAAGGTGGAAGGCCCTCCGATGAATCCGCCCAAGGGCATGGAGATCATCGCCCGGGATTTCGACCAGGAGATCATCGAAAGCCGTCTCAGCCAGGACCTGAGCAAAGAGATCGACCAGATGGTTTCGTCCCAACTGGAGGAGTACAAGGATCAAATCTCAATGGAGACGACCGAGGCCGAGGTTACCATCCGTTTGATGGGGGAAAGCACTTTTGATTCCGGCAAAGACGAGATCCGCGAAAAACTAAAGCCGCTGCTGACGAATGTGGCCAAGGTGTTGGAGAAAGAGGCCAGCGACATCATTATTGCCGGCCATACCGACAATGTTCCCATCCGCGGCGGCCCCTACCAAAACAACCTGCGCCTCTCCATTGCCCGGGCCGCAGCGGTAGCCCAATATTTGCTGTCCAATTCCGGTATCGATCCCAAAAGGGTTGCCACGATGGGCTTTGGCGAATACCGGCCCATCGAAAGCAACCTGACCGAACGTGGCCGGGAAAAGAACCGCCGCGTGGAGATCATTCTCAGCAACTTGCCCACGGTGGCGCATCAAATACGAGAATAGTTGGGATAAAAAAAGCCCCCTTCGCTTGCAAGGGGACTTTTAAGAGTGCGGCGTTTTTTGGATCTGGCCACCGATCAGTCGAGAAAATCGATGAGGCTCGGCTGTATGATTTTGGCGGCCGTGGCCAGGGTGCTCTGGTAGGCGGTTTCCTGGATTTTCAGATCGATGGCGGCCGAGGCGATATCGGTATCCTCCGTGCGCGAGAGCAGATCCTGCACATTGACCAGGAAACGCTCGTTGTAGCTTAGGGTGGCTTCCAGGCGTTTATACTGCCCGGCATTGACCGCGCGCGTGGTGTTGAGCTGTTGAATGGCATCGTTCAGCAGGGGAAGTTGGGCGGCGATGGTAGTGGCGTCGTTGGCATTCAGGGCTGTTTCCAGGTCGGTGAGCACGGTGAAAACATCCGAGGCACCTTGAAAAATCTGTTCGCCGTCCGCCGTGATATTGATCTGCAGTCCATCACCGATAATGTGATCTTTGGTGCCGGTATCACCGGCATAGACTCCGGCCGCATCGAACGGCGGCGTATCAGTCAAATCACCTGAGAAAGCATAGTTGCCGTTGATTTTGGAATTGGCCATCTGCAACACCTGCTCGCGGATGGCGACCACCTGGTCGGCCAACAGGGCGCGCATGTTGGGAGCTGGATCAGCGGCAATCTCCTTGGCTTCTGTCAGCATATCGGTCACGCCGCCGAGAATGTCTTCCACGGTATTGATATGCAGTTTGGCGTTGTTGATGTTGGTGTTGTACTGTTCAATGCTCGCAATGTTTTTGCGATAGCCCATGGCCAGCCCCAACCCGATGGGGTCGTCCGAAGCTCGGTTGATACGTTTGGTGCTGGCGATCTGCTCTTGGGTTTTGAGCAGTTTTTCGGTGTGTTTGAATAGATACCCTTTGATGTTTTCAGCCATCATGGCATTGCTGACACGCATGGAAACCTCCTTGACACGAGACTGCCGGTCATTCCTTCACCTCACCGCAATCAGCGCTTGATCCCGATGATTGTTTCCATCATCTCATCGGTGGTGGTGATAAGTTTGGCAGCCGCATTGTAAGCGTGTTGAAACTTCACCAGATTGACCATCTCTTCGTCCAGGCTGACACCGGATACCTCTTCGCGGTAATTTTGCAAATGGCCAATCATGGTGGTTTGATGATCGAAGTTCAAATCGGCCCTGCGCACGTCACTGCCGACATCCCCAACCAGGGCAATATAGAAATCGTCGAAGGTGGAGCCGTTACCTGCCATGGTCAATGTGTTCTGTAAGTCAAAAATGGCCATGGCCGTGGAATTATCACCGGGAAGGGCTGCCGCGGTGCTGGCTGCGGCGATGAGTTCCACATCCGCCTCGATGGCGCTGTTGACCGCCATGTCGGCGGCGCTGGTGCCGGTGAAAAAGTCATTCTGGGAGCCGTCCAATCCGTAGCCGGCGCTGTGGATGGCGTTCACCTCACTGATCATGGTGGCAGCCAGGTCATCTAGCCGGGTCGTGTAATCGCTGATCACCACATCGCGGGCTTCGATCCACCCCTTGAGCTCGCCGGAGCCGATTCGGCCGGTGATGTCTTGGGTGGTGCCGCTGCTGTCGGCCCAATGGACCTCCAAGCTGCCTGCGTTGTTGACGGTGGATAGATCCCATGTGGCGGTACGCTCCACCAAAGGTTTGCCTCCGCCGACCATGATGGTCGTATTGCCGTCGCCGTCTTCGAAGCTGTCGATATCGATGAGCTTGGAAAGATTCAAAACCAAAAGGTCCCGCTCGTCCCGGTAGTCATTGGCATTGTGGCCGCTCACCTCCACTTGGGTGACCTTGCGGTTCAATTCTGCGATTTGACTGGCGATCTGATTGATATCATCCACGATATTGACGATATTGGTATTGATATCGTCCTGGGCCTTGGAGATGTTGGTGCTCAGCTGGTTGAAGGTGGAGGACATATACTGACCGGCCGACAATAAGCTGGTGCGCTCCACATGACCGGATGGATTGTTGACCACATCCTGCCATGCGCCCCAGAAATCGGACATTGCGCTGCTCAGGCCGAAACCCGACACCTCGTCGAACAGCACCTCGATCTTCTCCAGGGCCGTTTTTTGGGCCTCCCAACGCCCCAGGTTTTCATTTTCACCATTGAGTTGCGTGTTGATGAACTCGTCATAAAACCGCTGGATTTTCTGGTCGGCACGCACTCCAGTGCTCATGGTGGAGTTTTGATCGCGCACCGGTTCGCTTTGCTCCATGTTCAAACGCTGGCGGGAGTACCCTTCCGTATTGACATTGGCGATATTATTGCCGGTGATGTCGATGGCCTTCTGCTGGGTGAACAACGCATTTCGTGCGATATAAAGTAACCCGGTAATATTAGGCATGGCTATTTACCTCTCCAGCACGCGATGATGGACTCAAACAGTACCGGACACCAGTCGTCCGCCTCCGCCGGGGCCGTTGTTAAAGCTCCCCGAAGCGCCATACACTTCCACCCGGCCCATCCAATATTGAAAAAAGCCGAGCCTGTTTTGCACCATCCGCAGGCAGTACTCAATCAGCAGGCGACACTGTTCGTTGGCCCGGCGCACCTTCTCCACGACACCCCCCAGTCGAACATGCAGCTGGAGCAGTTGGCGGTCATAGGGCGCGGCGACGGTGGCTGCCAGCGCAGTCAGATTCACGCTCTCCAGCGGCAAACGCAACGCCTCGGCAATTTCTTGGCTAAGCCGGGTGCGCTGCTTTTCCAGTTGGGCGAGCTGGGCGATCAGACTTTGCTTTTCGGCATTGATAGCCGTGAGCCGTTGGGCATCCGGACCCAATGCCGCCTCTTGTTCCTGATCGATGAGCGGCAACATCCGCTCATAAAGGGTTTCAGTTTGCTGCAATACCGCAATGAGTTGTTCGATGAGTCGATCCATGACGTTTACAACCTTTCGATGGTACGGCAGCCAAGCGCCGAATGTCGGCATGTTTCCGGCTGGAAAGAATCGCCCAACGTCGCGAACCGCCCCCCGCCCAGCGGGCTTCCCACCATCAGCGTCTCAGTGAGAAGATCGGTCGGCCTATTGCGCGCGCGTTAGACCCGTGTGTTTACCTTCTGCAAAATCAAATTGTTCTCAAAAGACTCTTTGAGCATATCGGTGGCGACTTGGGCGCCCACGACTTTGTAGGTGCCTTTATCGACCTCCATTTTTACCTTTTCCACCTTATCCGTACGTACATCGGGCATACTCTTCAGTGTTTCAGAAGCTTGCTGCACTTCGCGCGCCCGGCTGGACAAGTTCACCTTGTCGCCGTTCTCCTGGGCGGGTTGAGCGGCGGGTTGCGGCGCTGCTTCCGCCGATTTTTGTTGCTGCCGCACCTGCTTGACATAGGCGTTCAGTTCAATGCTGGGATTGTTGGAATTAACTTTCATCGAGGACCTCCTTTGACGACCGCCACAGGTTCCGGCTGCCGCGTCCCATTTTCAAGGGACTGATAAGTCTGGCAAATTTACCCAAAAACGCTCAGCTGGGTGTTACTCAAACAACACCATCTGCTGATGCTATCGGCACCCTTTGCACAAACTTTAGTCTTTTTTGGGGTCTTCGTTTCCCTCTCCAGCGGATACGGCCATGAGTTGACGATACAGCTCGCTGGCCAATCCCAATCCGCGCTGGCTGGAAATGGACTTGGCCAATTCGCTGTCCAGCATGGATGTATAGAGCTGTTCAGCCCTGCCACCACCGAACAGTTCGTTTTGGGGTACGGTCTGGCGCATCTGCTGCAACATGAAATCGACAAACAGCGACTCGAAATCCTTGCACGTCTGTTCCAGCTTTTCGGAGCGGCGACCGTCGGTCGGTGCCGCCGTCCCGGATCGAACCGTTCCGGCGCGCAATTCCATAGAGCCCATCGGCATCTGAATCGGACCCGGCATCAGATCACCTCCAGTTCGGCCTGCAGGGCGCCCGCGGCTTTGATCGCCTGGAAAATGGCAATCAGATCGCGGGGCGAAACCCCCAGAGCGTTGAGGGCATTGACCACATCCCCGATACTGGCCCCGCCGGGCAACAGGACCAGCTGGTTTTCACCCTCCTTGACCGCCAATTCGGTATCGGGGGTCACCACGGTCTGCCCTTCGGAAAAGGCCTTGGGTTGGGACACTTGGGGAGTTTCCTTGACCACGATACTCAAATTGCCATGGGCGATGGCGATGGTGGCAATGCGCACTTTTTCTCCCATCACCACGGTGCCGGTGCGCTCGTTGATCACGACGCGCGCCGTGTTGTCCGGAAGAACTTCCAGCTTTTCGATCATGGCCACCAACTCCACAACGTTGCCCGTGTAGGCGGTCGGGACCTGCAGTTGGATCGTACCGGAATCGGTGGCTGCGGCGATGGGGTCGTAAAAGAGGCCGTTGATGGCGTCGGTGACTCTTGTGGCAGTCGTGAAATCAGGGCGTCGCAGACTCAAGGTCAAGGCAGTGCGTGTATTGAAATCGGAATTGATTTCCCGTTCCACGGTCGCCCCCTCGAGCAGTCGCCCCACAGTCGGAAAGTTCTTGCGAACGCTGCCCCCGGCCCCTTCGGCGGCGAAACCGCCGGTATTGACCGCACCCTGGGCCACGGCATAGACACTGCCGTCGGCGCCTTTCAAAGGGGTCATCAGCAGTGTGCCGCCCTGCAGATTCTGGGCGTCGCCGATGGAGCTGACCAGGGCATCGATGCGTGCGCCGGCCCTGGCAAATGGCGGCAACTCGGCCGTCACCATCACGGCGGCCACATTCTTCACTTTGATGTCATCGGTGTTGACCGTGATCCCCATCTTTTCCAGCATACTGACCATGGACTGAACCGTGAAGGTGGCTTTTTTGCCATCACCGGTACCGTCCAAACCCACCACTAGGCCGTATCCAACCAGTTGATTGGCGCGTACACCTTTCAGATTGGCAATATCCTTGATCCGCACCGC
>JBAQGR010000769.1:0-2993 GCA_049287895.1 Desulfatitalea sp. | reverse complement strand
AGCTATCCCTGATTCGCTTCTACGAAACAAACGGCGACACAGGCAAGGTCAACAAGCTGCTGGATCGAATGGTCAAACAGTTTCCCGGGGAAAAAGATGTCCTTTTCAAGGCTGGCCAACGCTGTCTGGAGCGCAAGGCCTTGGTCAAGGGCATGAGTTACCTCGAGCAAGCACTGGCCCTGGACCCTATGGATAAAATTGTGCGCGAAACCTTTATCGTGGCCTGTATCAAGGCCGCGCACAATTATGCGAGCAAGAGACAAATCGAAAAGAGCCGTGAACTGCTGCCCCGGGTCATCGATGCGTCGGATGCGCATTCAGACGATTTCAATCTTGGCCGCGCCTATCTTTATGCGCGCTGGGCGGCCCTTGAACAGCTTAACGGCGAAAACGCGGCTGCCGAAGCGCTGTGGGTCCAAGCCATGGCCCATCAGCCAACCGGTAAAGTAAAGCTGCATTATTTCTATTGGATCTTCGCGCGACACTATGGCGTACCGTTAAGATCGCTGAAGCCGAGCGAAGAACTGGTCCGCAAGAGCTTGAAGGCGCCGGTCGACGTAGCGATTGCGGTGGATTTCGTGGATACGCTGCTTTATGTACGTCGCTTGCCGGAATCATCTATGCTGCTTGCCGGAGAAATAAGCCGAATCCATCGCTACATTACCCGGGCCGTAGAAAAGGAAATGACAAGGCCACAGGCCAAAACCATTATGTCCTACGCGCTTTCCGACTGCTGCGAGAGCCCGGATTTCGCCGTGGCCTGCGCGGACAATATGTTGCAATGCAATCCTGATGATGCCTATTTCCGCTATTATCGGTACCTTTTTCAACAAGAGGACGGGTGGTTTGCCCCTACTCTACAAAAAGAGATCGGTGAGCTGAAGGCCATTTTGCGACTGGCCCGCGAGCAGAAAGAGAGTGCCGTGGCGACCCAGGTGCAAAAGCGACTCAAGGAGTTGGAAGAGGCGGATCGGTTCGCGCAAGGCAGCAGCCCCTTTGGGGATATGCCCGATGAGATGAATGATGATGTGGATGAAGATGAGATGGACGATGAGCTGATCAAGGCGTTGATGAACGGGTTTATACCACCGCGGCGCTCCTCTTCGACATCCAGGCGGTCCAAGGCCAAGGCTGGTAAGAAAAAATCTTCACCCCCAGGGCCGGAACAGTTGGAGTTGTTTTAGCCATGAGTGGAACCGGCTGCCAACAGGAAAGCAGATGATGAACCCTTATGATATTTTAGGCGCGTCACCCGACGCGGACGACGCGGCGGTGCGGGGTGCGTACCTGGAGGCCATCAAACGGTTTCCCCCGGAGCGCCACCCGGAACGTTTCACCGCCATCAGCGAAGCCTATCAAGCCTTGAAAGATGAAAAGAGCCGTTTGCACTATGAGTTGTTTGACATGCAACCGGGCGTGGCCTCTCCCATGGAGGCCGTGGTGCGGCATTTTGCCTGGAGCGAGCGGCGCACGCCCCCTGATTTTGAAAGTTTGAAGCGCAAGCTCAGAGAGTGCGCCGGCCGGTAATAATTGCAACCGGTGATCCAACGACCATCCGGCCGTGGCGGGGTCGCGGCCGAGCGAACGGAAGGTACATCTAAATCGTGGATGAGTGGAAGCAGGAGATAGAAGCCAATTTCAGGCAGTGGCTTGATATGATGGAGGCTGGAGCCAATGGCGGGGGGGATACTCCGGCCATGGCGACAGCACCTCCGGACGATGTCCAAACGCCGGACCTGTATGCTTTTTTCGAGGCCTTGTGCGTGCTGCGCAGCGACGTGAGCAAAAGCTCGCGGCGCAGTCACGAAACATTTGCGCGCTTCGGCGAAACCCTGGAGGGGTTCGAAGGCCTACTGCAGGAACTCTCCAACCGCTTGAGCGCCGAGCGGCAGGAGCGCGGCCGCTTGGAACAAGCCGCCCAAAAACGGTTTTTGATGCCCTACGCGGAAATACTGGAGCGCTTGAATCGGTTGGCCCAAAAGCTGGCGCAGCCGCCGCGGGCCAATCTCTTCTCCGCCCGCCGGCAATGGGCGGCGGCCTGGGGCTCTTTTGAACAGGGATTTACTCTGTTGCGCGAGCATTTTGAATTACTGCTGCGCGATGCGGGCGTCGTTGCCATGGAAACGGTTGGACTTGGATTCGATCCAGCGCGCATGAAAGCCGTGGCAGTGGAAGAGAATGCTTCGTTGCCGCACAACACGGTCATCGAAGAGATGGCCGCCGGATACTTGCACAAGGATGAGGTGCTGAAGTTCGCCGAAGTCAAAATCGCCATCAACAAAGGGAGTCACGCATGAGCGCCATTGTGGGTATCGATCTGGGCACCACCAATTCGGAGGTGGCCGTCATCAGGGACGGCCGACCGCACATCATCCCCGTAGACGGCCAGTCGATCATGCCCTCCTGCGTGGGCATCGATCCGGGCGGCAACATCGTCGTGGGGTGGGTGGCCAAAAATCAAATGGTGGCCGCCCCCGAGGCCACGATCCTGTCGATCAAACGTAAAATGGGTGAAAATACCCAGGTCCCGCTGGCCGGTCGATCCTTCAGCCCGGAAGAGATTTCAGCCATGATCCTGGGCAAACTTAAAACCGCGGCCGAGGCCCATCTGGGCGAAGCGGTAACCGAAGCGGTCATCACCGTGCCGGCCTATTTCGACGATGCCCAACGCAAGGCGACCCAAAATGCCGGGACTCTGGCGGGACTGGAGGTCCGGCGCATCATCAACGAGCCCACCGCCGCGGCCCTGGCCTATGACGCCGACCAGACCAAGGACCAGACCGTGCTGGTCTACGACCTGGGGGGCGGTACCTTTGATGCCTCCCTGGTGGTAGTGCAAAGCGGCGTTGTGGAAGTCAAGTCCAGTCACGGCGATACCCACTTGGGCGGCGACGATTTTGATCATTTACTGATGGAGTATGCCGATCAAGCTTTTTTCGATCAGCACGGCGTTCGCCTGATGGACGATCTCAAGGCCCGTAACCGCCTGTGGG
>JBAQGR010000768.1:0-3697 GCA_049287895.1 Desulfatitalea sp. | reverse complement strand
GGCCGCCGCCACCGTGACCGCCGACGTGGAGATCGTCACCACCGTCTACCTGCTGCGCTTGCGCCACCAGCTTACCTTCACCCGCAAACAGGAGAGCCGCACCCTGATGGCCGAGGAGACCGCCGCGCTGGCGGTGCGCGGCCGGGTGGCGCCCCAATGGATGGATGACAGCGATTTGCCCGGCTTGATGAACGTGACCCCCAGCGCCAACCTGGCCCCGGAAATCGGTCGCCGGGAAATCCTCGCCGCGCTTGAATTTCTGGGAACCCATGCGGATCGCCTGGAAACGTTGGCCCGGGGACGGGCCGATGCCCTGCTGGCCGATCACCGCCGGGTGCGCCAAGCGGCCCGGGACGTGGGCAGCTATGCCGTGCGGCCCTGCCTGCCGGTGGATCTCATGGGTGTCTATGTGCTCCTGCCCGATGCGCTCTAAGGAATGACCATGGCCCCAAGGAATGCCCACGCCCTGATGTACGACACCATACGCCTGGAAGGCGCGCTCTTTGCGCCGGACCTGCTGGAAAAGGCGGCCCGGGGGGCCCTGAGCCATCAGACCGAAAGCGACTACCAGGTGCCCAAGGGGCTCCGGCTCCAGGACGAGTATGGCCGCGCCTTTCAAATTGCCATGGCCCAATGGAGTGGCTTTACTGCTTCATGGGAACGGCTGGATCTGGATGCCGCGGCCGCCGCTCGGGCCTATGTCCATGAATTTTTACGCGACGTCCTGGGCTATGGCGATCTTTGCCCCGCGGAACCTGTCGAACTTGGCGGCCGCCGCTATCCGGTGCACTTCATGGCGGCCGGCCGTTTGCCCGTGGTGGTGGCGCCCCGCCAATTGTCCCTCGATGAAGCCGATCCTCTGTTTGCCGTGGAAGGGTCGGGCAGCCGCAAAAAGAGCGCGGCCCAACTGGCCCAGGAGCTGTTGAACGCCGGCCCGGATTTTACCTGGGCACTGGTCTCCAACGGCTGCCGCATCCGCTTGCTGCGAGACGCCGCCACCCTGACCCGGCCCACCTTTCTGGAATTCGACCTGGAAACCATCTTCTCCGAAAAGCGCTATCCCGACTTCATCGCCCTGTGGCGCCTTTTGCACGCCAGCCGCATGCTGGGCGTGGATGGGCCGGAAAGCGCCTGCGCCTGGGAGAAATGGCGCCAGGCAGGCATTGAACAAGGCACCCGGGTGCGTGAAGGCTTGCGCGTCGGTGTCACCCAGGCCCTGATCGGCCTGGGCACTGGTTTCCTGCAACACCCGGCCAATGAGGCCCTGCGCCAGGAGCTGCGCGCCGGACGGCTCACCACCGAAGCCTACTTTCGGCAACTACTGCGCCTGATTTACCGATTTCTACTTCTCTTCACCGTGGAAGAGCGCGGCCAACTGCACCTCACCGCCGACACTCCCGAGGCCGAGGCGGCCCGCCAGGTTTACTCCCAGGGCTATGCGTTGCGTCGGCTGCGCGAACGGGCCCTGCGGCGCGCCGGCTTCGACGGCCACGGTGACCTGTGGCATGCGGTGAAAATCGTCTTCCGCTGCCTGATCGCTGGTGAACCCGCCCTGGCATTGCCCGCCCTGGGCGGATTGTTCGCCGCCGATCAATGCCCCTATATCGACGCCTGCGAGTTGAGCAACCAGGCCCTGCTTGGCGCCATGCGCGATTTGCGCTGGACCGGCACCGCAAGCGGCCTGTCGCCCGTGGATTACCGCAATATGGGCCCCGAAGAACTGGGATCGATTTATGAAAGCCTGTTGGAGATGGTACCCGATGTGGATCTGGTGGCCCGGCGCTTCGGGTTCATCGGGCTCACGGAAGAAGGCTCCACCACCGGCCATGCCCGCAAAACCACAGGCAGCTACTATACCCCCGACCATCTGGTGGTTGAGCTGATTACAACCGCCCTGGAGCCGGTCATGGAACAACGCTTGGCCGAGCGCCCGGACCATCCCGTGGAAGCACTGCTCAACCTGGCCGTGGTGGACCCGGCCTGCGGCAGCGGCCATTTTCTGCTGGCAGCGGCCCGGCGCCTGGCCGAGCGTCTGGTGGAGTTGGAGGCCATGGAGGGTGGCGCCAGGCCCGAGGCCTATCCCCATGCCCTGCGGCGGGTCATCGCCCACTGCATCCATGGCGTGGACCGCAACCCCATGGCCCTGGAACTGGCGCGCACGGCCCTGTGGCTAGAGGGTTTCGAACCCGGCCAGCCCCTGTCGTTTCTCGACCATCACCTGATTTGCGGCGACTCCCTCCTGGGGCTCGTCGATCTGCGCCAGATGGCCGAAGGCATCCCGGACGAGGCCTTCAAGCCCCTCTCCGGTGACGACAAAAAGCTCTGCAGCGCCCTAATGACGGCCAATCGCATGGTAAGCGTTGAGTTTTCCAAACGCCGCAAGGGCATCATGGATCTCTTCGCCGATAACGAGAGAAAAGGCGCCTTGCAACCCCTGCAAGCCCTCGAAGCCATGCCCGATGCGACCCCCGCGGAAGTGGACGCCAAGGAGAAAGCCTGGCGCGCCTTTTTGGAGAATGCCGGCCACAGCCCCCTGGCCCGGGCCGCCGATCTTTTCATGGGCACCTTTCTGATGCCCAAATCCGATCCTTCCGCGGCCCCGCAAATCCCCAACAGCCTGAGCCTTGAGGTGGAACTATTCGGCGGCGTACCCACGCAAGGTCACGAGGAACAGGTGCAAGCCGCGCGACAGTATTGCCAAAAAGCCCGCGTGCTCCACTGGCCCCTGGCCTTTGCCCAGGTATTTTCAAGGGGCGGCTTTGACTGCGTGCTCGGCAACCCGCCCTGGGAGCGCATCAAGCTCCAGGAAGAGGAGTTTTTCGCCACGCGCCACGCCGAGATCGCCGCAGCCAAGAACAAGGCCGAGCGCGGCCGTCGCATCCAATGGCTGGCCGAAGGCATGCTGGCCCGTCATCTGCATCCCGAGCTGGCCTTACAGGAGGATCAGGGCGATCCAGGGCAGCGGGGCGACGCAGTGGGCAAAGCCGAAAAGAATTTGCACGCCGAGTTCATCACCGCCCGGCGCACGGCCGAGGCCATCAGCCTCTATGCCCATTTGAAAGTTGACCAGGGCGGCCGCTACCCCCTCACCGGCGTGGGCGACGTCAACACCTACGCGCTCTTTGCCGAAACCAACAGCCGTATCCGGCACCCGCGCGGCCGGGCCGGCTTCATCGTGCCCACGGGCATCGCCACCGACGACTCCACCAAGGCTTTTTTTTCGGCCATGGCCCTGTCCGGCCAATTGGCCAGTCTCTACGATTTTGAAAACCGCGATGCCATTTTCCCGGGCGTGCATCGCAGCTACAAATTCTGCCTGCTGACCATCGGCGCGAGCCCCGCGGCGCGCTTCAAATTCTTCCTGACCCATCCCAGCCAGTTGGCCGACGAACGCCGCGGATTTGCCCTGCGGCCCGAGGATTTCGCCCTGATCAACCCCAATACGCGCACCTGCCCGATCTTTCGCGGCCAGCGGGATGCCGAGATCACCCAGAAGATTTACCGCCGGGTGCCGGTGCTGATCTGCGAAGCCGATGAGGAAACTCAGGAAAGCAATCCCTGGGGCATTTCGTTTATGCGTATGTTCGACATGTCCAACGACAGCCATCTCTTCGAGGATTATGACGGTGGCGAGCATCTGCCCCTCTACGAAGCCAAGATGATTCACCAGTTCGATCACCGCTGGGCCACCTATCAC
>JBAQGR010000767.1:0-10395 GCA_049287895.1 Desulfatitalea sp. | reverse complement strand
TGATTTGACCGATATCAAGGCAGTGCGGGATATGGAAACGCTATACACCCTTTTGCCTTCAAAAATCGGCAGTCCGCTTTCCGTGACCTCCTTGGCGGAAAATTTGAAAGTCTCTTACAATACCGTCCGGAATTGGCTCGATATCCTGCAGAGATTCTATTTGGTATTCAGCATTCCGACCTGGTCGGGCAAAATCACTCGTGCGATTCTCAAAGAGAAGAAATACTATCTGTTTGATTATGCGCGGATCGACAACGCCGCCGCTAAATTTGAAAATATGATCGCCTGCGAATTGTTGCGCGCGGTGACGCTGTTGAACGATTTGGGGTTGGCCGATTTCTCGCTTCACTTCATCAAGGATAAGGAAAAACGCGAAGTAGATTTTCTCGTAGTCAAGAGTGGAAAGCCGTTTCTGCTGATCGAAGCCAAACTGTCGGACACCCAACCTTCAAAACCTCTGATTTCATTTCAAAACACCTTGCGAATTTCCGCCGTTCAACTGACGCAAGAAGGCAAAGGATTTAGGGCCATCCCCAACGGTTCCAACAAGATACTCGTTGCACCCGCCTGGCAGTGGCTGGCCGGGCTTCCGTAGATAAGATTTCAAGCAGTTTCGTTTATATCTTCCGGTCTATGATAAGGGCGACGGACCCAGGGCACAAATAGGGGGATAGCAGGGGGGGCAGGTCAAAACTACCAGGACGTGACTTGTGGCACTCAACCCATGGACATGAGGTAGGCGCGCAGATTGGTGGTGCTGTTTTTGATGTTGAATTTTTGGCGCAGGTTTTTGCGATGAAAGTGGACGGTGGTTTCGGACACATTCAAGATTTCGGCGATCTCCTTGCTGCTGCGTCCATCTTTGACCAGGGCCGCCACCAGCATCTCTTGGGGGGTCAGCAGAATATTGACATTGGCCAGGCGTTGCAGCAGGGGCGAGATGATGTCGTTCAGATGGTTTTCGATGACCTCGACCGTGGTCTGGTCCTTGGGGCGCAACGGCGCGCGTTTGAGCTTTTCGATATAGGGGAAAACCAGATCCTTGATGTTGGTCAATACCTTTTGTTCCAGCTCCCCCTTGTCGGCCTCGCGTTGCCTGAGAAGTACTTTAAGCGCGATATTGGTCTCTTCCAAATTCTGCTTTTGCTCTTCCAGGGCCTTTTTGCTCTGCCGGAGGGCTTCTTCGGCCAATTTGAGCTGGGTGATCTCCTCGTGGCTGACCACGACGTGGACGGGATCGCGGCCGTCCATGCGGATGGCGCGCATATAGAACCAATGCTGCTCGCTGGGGGAGTGGCAGGGGTAGTCGTGCAGAAACTCCTGCACCTCGGCGCGAATCACCTGGCGGATGCCGGCGGCGACCGCGCGGGCATCCCGGCCCTCCACCCCCTGGACGGCGTCGCACACCGCAAGGTAGTTGACGCCGATGAAACTTTCGTGTGGGTCGCTCTTATCCGAAGCGGCAAACTCTTGCCACGCTCGGTTGGTCTCCACGATCACGCCATGCCGGTCCAAGATGGCGATGTGCGCCGATAAGGAGTTGAGAACACTTCTGCCGAGGTCGCCCCTAAATTCACAGGGCCGGCAATGGTTACCGTCCGGTTCCGCTCTTTTTTTCATCGATATTCCTGCTTGCCGCGCGGCGGCGAGTGCGCTACAAACATACGCGTTTGGAAAAAACCACACTTGCGGATCGAATCGGGATAATTGTAACCACGACCGCAAGGGATTGCAAGCCAAGCATGGAATCGGCACGAAAGGCAACCCCATGATCATACCCTATAATGGCAAATACCCCACGATTGGTAAAAATGTCTTCATCGCACCGTCGGCCGCCATAATAGGCGATGTAGTGATCGCGGACGATGCCAGCGTTTGGTTCGGCGCCGTGGTCCGTGGAGACAGGGACCGCATCACCATCGGTGCCGGCAGTAATGTGCAGGACAATTGCACACTGCATGTGGACACAGATCATCCGCTCACCATCGGCAGCCAGGTGACCATCGGGCACAATGCCGTCGTCCACGGGTGTACCATCGAAGACCAGGTGCTCATCGGTATTGGTGCCGTGGTGCTGAACGATGCCATGATCGCATCCGGAAGCGTGGTGGCCGCGGGCGCGATGGTCGCCGAAGGCATGCAGGTCGGTCCGCTGCAACTGGCGGCCGGGGTTCCGGCCAAACTCAAGAAAACCTACGACGCCACCCGGGCGGCACATAACGCCGGGGAGGCAGCCATCTACGTCCAGTTGGCCAAAGCGTACGCGACGCACCAGGATTGGAAAATATAGAACCGTCACTTATGCACCTTGCTGCTTTACGAATCGGTTGAACCTCTGTATAGTTTTTCAAACGCCTCGGTCGCCCCTTCGATCTCGAATGACTTTCGATGGTAGCTTCAGCGAAATTGATTCTCCATTCCCTTAATTGGAATGGCGTTCCGAGACCATAAACTTCATCGTGACATCTGCTCCCCGCGCCGCCAAGTCCGATTTTCGAGTCGCGCGTTATCTGAGAGTTGTTTTGCGCTGAAAATAAGCCAAAAGGGGCCATCGCCATGAAAACGGTCATCAATGTATCCAACAGGCTGCCAGTGACCATCGGTCCCGAGATATCACGCTCTTCAGGCGGCCTGGTTTCTTCCATGGAAAATTTGGGAGAAAAAGTGGATTTGAAGTGGATCGGTTGGGCCGGCGGCTACACTCCCGAACCTGGCGAAAGAGACCGCATCAGCCGGGAACTCATTGAGCGGTTCAAGTACTACCCAATCTTCCTGGACGATGCCGAAGCAACTGATTACTACGACGGCTTCTCCAATTCGACCATGTGGCCGCTCCTGCACTACATGACCACTTACAGCCGCTACAAGACCCAATGGTATGAGGCCTATCAACGTGTCAACCGGATTTTTGCCGAGGTGATCACTAAGGTCGTGCGGCCCGGTGATATGGTGTGGGTGCATGACTATCATCTTATGTTGCTGCCGCGGATTTTGCGTGAGGAATCCCCCCATCTGAAGATCGGCTTCTTTTTGCACACGCCATTCCCGCCATCGGAGATTTTCCGCTGTCACCCCAACCGCGAAGACTTAATTCAGGGATTGCTTGGCGCAGATTTGATTGGGTTTCAAACATTCGGGTTTCTCAGACATTTCCGGGCAACCGTGCTGCGGGTTCTCGGCATCGAGTCCGCCATGGATCGCATCGACCATGATCATTACACCACGGTGCTGGGTGCTTATCCCATCGGCATCAACGTCGAAAAATTCGCGCGCGAATTGCACTCCACGGAGTACTCCCGGCACCTGGCCGAGTATCGTCACGTCTACAGCGGTAAAAAGGTCGTGCTGGGCGTTGAAAGACTCGATTACACCAAAGGCATTCCGCGCCGCCTGGATGCCATCGAACAGTTTCTGGACCAGTGCCTGAATACAGAGGAGATTGTCTTTATCTTCATCAGCGTACCTTCGCGTGAAGGCGTCGCCGCCTACCAACGGCTGGTGGAACAGGTGCAGGGCCGCGTCAGCCAGATCAACGGTAAATACTCCACGATTAAAAACGTGCCGCTGCTTTTCATGTATCAGTCGGTCAATTTCAGCCAGTTGTGCGCGCTTTACGCTTTGGCCGATGTGTGTATGGTAACACCGCTGGTCGACGGGATGAATTTAGTGGCCAAGGAGTATGTCTTCTGTCAAAAAGAACAAACCGGCGTTTTGATTTTGAGCGAATTCGCCGGAGCGGCTCAGGAGTTGCCTCACGCCTTGATCGTCAATCCATACCACATACGGCAGATGGTCGATTGTCTCAAATTGGCGCTGGAGATGCCGACTGCGGAGAAATTCCAACGCATGGCCCAGCTGAGAGCAAGGGTGATGCGCTACGATGCCCTACACTGGGCCGGTGCCTTCTTGGCGGATTTAGACGAGTGTAAAGCGGAGCAGAAAATACAGGCCGATATCCAAACAATTTCGATCAAGGATATGGGGGCGCTCATCGAATCCGACCCCATTGCCCTTATTTTGGATTATGATGGCACTTTAATGGAATTGCGCACAAAACCCACCGACGCCTTTCCCCAAGCGCAGATGGATCATCTCTTTACCCAGATGGCGGCCGATGAGGGTTTGGATGTGTTTCTCATCAGCGGCCGGACTCAGGAGGATATGATGCATTGGTTTGGCCGCTTCGATTTCGCGCTGGTGGCCGAACACGGCTTTTTATACCGATTGTCTCGCAGTGAGGATTGGCTCCTCTTCGATGCGAAGACCGATTTGGGCTGGATGGTCAAGATCATCGAAATTTTTAACCACTACGCCGACATGACCCCCGGAAGCTTTGTCGAGGTGAAGAGATCCTCGGTGGTGTGGCACTACCGCGCCTCCGAACCGGAGTTCGGAACCTGGAAGGCCCATCAACTGGTAGCGGATTTGTCTGAAATGCTCACCAATTTGCCGGTGAAGATTCACCACGGTAAAAAGATCGTTGAGGTCGTTTCCATGCAGATCAACAAAGGGATGGCGATGGCCGCTCTTTTGGCTCGGCGGCATTATGCCAAGACTCTGTGTGCCGGCGATGATGAAACCGATGAGAGCATGTTCCGAAGTTCCGGTGAAGGCATCCTAAGTGTTAAGGTCGGTGACGGGGCTACTTCGGCACGCTACCGAAGTCCGGATCCAAATGCTTTTCGGTATTTGCTCGAAGAACTACTGGCTGAGCGCATCCGGCGGAAAAGAGAACGGCCGACGAACAGGTGATGAGCAGTCTACTACAATCTTGCGGGAATTCGAGGAGTTTATGCATGCGAAATCTTGACTACGGCGTCATCGGCAACTGCATCAGCGCGGCATTGATTTCCAAGGACGGTACCATCGAGTGGTGCTGTTTACCCCATTTTAACTCCCAAGCCGTATTCGCTAAAATTCTGGATCGCGCGCGCGGCGGTGAATTCGGCCTGTCCGTGGATGCGAACTATCACATCCAACAGACCTACCTGCCTAAAACCAACATATTGGCGACAACCTACAGCAACGGCCGGGACAGCTTCGAGGTACTGGACTTTATGCCGCGCTACAAGCGCAGTGATCGGGATTACCACCACCCGCCGGACATCATCCGCTATATCCGGTGCATCTCCGGTAAGCCGCGGATGTCGGTGCGCTATAACCCCCGCCCATTTTTCGGTCAGCACCCTGTCCGGACAGAGGTCCGGTCGGAGTATATCAAGACCGTTCCCACTGCTGGGCATTACGAGACGGTTTACCTTTATTCCGATCTCGATCTGGGCGCCATCGCCGAAGGGCAACCGTTGGTGGTGGATAGGAGTTGTTTCCTGCTCCTCAGCTATAATCAGAAATTGAGCGATCTCAATCTGGACTACATCGAATTGGAGTATGAGAAGACCAAAGTGTACTGGATGAACTGGTCGGCCAACACCCAGCGTTTCGCCGACTATAACGAGGAGATCCTGCGCAGTGCGTTGGTTTTGAAGCTGCTCACCTTTCAAAACAGCGGCGCCATCATGGCCGCACTGACCACCTCGCTGCCCGAAGAGATCGGGGCGCAACGCAATTGGGACTATCGCTATTGCTGGCTGCGGGACGCATCCATGACCGTCGCTGTGCTGACCAAGCTCAAGCGCCACAATATCGCCCGACGTTTCATGGATTTTGTCCTCGAAATCATTCCCTACAAGGATGAAAAGATCCAGATCATGTACGGCATCAACGGCGAGAAAAAACTGACCGAGAAGATCCTGGATTGGCTGGATGGCTATGAAGGCTCAACGCCGGTCCGGATCGGCAATGCAGCCCATGTCCAGCGGCAGAACGATATCTTCGGGGTCCTGTTGGATGCGATTTATCAGTATTTGACCATCTTCAAACGCGATCGGGTGGAGAACCGCGAAGATTTGTGGACCGTGGTGCGCACCCTGGCGCGGCATCTGGAAAGGACCTGGTACAAGAAGGACGATGGGATCTGGGAGTTCAGAACCACTCAGAAGCATTTCACCTTTTCCAAGGTGCTGAGTTGGGTGGGCATGGATCGCGCCATGCACATTGCCGAATATTTCAACATGCCCAATTATGCCAAGGTATGGGGCGATGTGCGCGCAAAAATAAAGGCCGATATTCTAAGCCGGGGCTGGGACGCCTCGATCAATGCCTTTACCCAGTCCTATGGCGAACCCTATCTGGACGCGGCCAATCTGCTGATGGCGCACTACGGCTTTCTTGCGGCCGATGACCCCAAGTTTGTGGCCACGGTGCGGCTGACCCGCGAGCGGCTGAGCCGGGACGGACTGATGTACCGCTACCGCAATGCCGACGATTTCGGTGTACCCAAATCGTCGTTCACCATCTGCACCTTCTGGTTGATCAAAAGTTTATACCAGATCGGCGATACAGAGGAGGCCAAGGAGTTGTTTCGTCGCGTTTTGACCTATCGGAACCATGTCGGCTTGCTCAGCGAGGATATCGATTTTGACTCCAAACAGCTTCTGGGCAATTTCCCCCAGGCCTACAGCCACCTGGCCCTGATCGATACGGCCATCACCTTGTCCGGTGAGCAGGTGCAGGGATAACGTTGGCCATGAGTCTATCCGTCCCGGTTACGGCGTGCGCAGATGCTCGACCAAATCCTGGATGGCTTGCATATAGAGGTTCAATCCCTTGAAGAAGATATCGTTGTGGTTGGCCTCCTCGATGCATAGCAGCCGTTTGTGGGCCGCGCCGGCCGCTTCGTACAAGGCCTGGCCATCGGCGAAGGCAATGATGTGATCGTATTGGGCGTGGATGATCAGGGTGGGGCCTTGATATTGCTTGATTTTGGCGAGGTTGCCGAACCCCTGCGTTTCCTTGAAGCCGAGGCGCGCCACATCCACCCCCAGCAGCCGTAGCAACGGTTCGGCATAGGCAAATCCGCTTTCGACGATCAGGCCGTCGATATCGGCGGCATGAGTGGATGCTATCTCCAAAGCAGGGGCGCTGCCCAGCGAGCGGCCCATCACCACAAGGGGGCCAGTCAACCCGTTCTCTTGGAGCCATTGCCGGACATAGGCCAGGATCGTGTGGCTGTCGCCCATCATGGCGGAGACCGTGGGCTCTCCGTTCGAACGGCCGTAACCGCGGTAGTCCACGACCAAAAAATTGATACCTGTCTCGTTGTAGAGCGGCCCCAGATCGTCATAGTCGGCCGCGATTTCACCGTTGCCATGGAAGAAAAGGATATTGGCACCCGAAGAGGAGGCGATGTGAAAGCGGGCGCCGATAAGGATGTCCGGGGCTACGGCGATGAGGTGCTCTTTCTCCTTGTCCGCGGATAGCGGCCGGCCCCACTCCTGGCGTGGATGAAAAACGGCGGCCAGCACTTCGGGGCGATCCAGAATCGCATAGTCCGGCATGGAAGACTCCTTTCCCTGTTTTTCTTTAACCGACCAGCGTCAATGGAATGCGCCGGCCGAATCCCAAACGATTGTTCGTATAAAAAACTTCGTAGGGAAGAAATTGATATAAGCGCACTTTGCCGCCAACCCTTGGAGAACCGCCGGCCTCGGGGGGGCCATCTTGCAGGAAGGGTCGGGCAAACGGGAATTTCCAAAGAAAGCGTGCGCTGATCTTTAATTGTTCGGCGAGTTGGGTCACCTCTTTGATCACTCCGGCCATCTGCACTCCCTGGATATCTTCCCAACGATCGCTGTCGATGAAAATGGCGGCCGCGGCCCGATGGCCGGACAGCCCCTGTTCGATGTGGCGGGCGCGCGGGCTGGAGAAGAAGTAGAATCCAGGTGCGCTGTAGACGTAGTAAACGGGAGCGGCCCAGGGATCATCCGCCGCACGGGTGGACAAGACCATGGTGCGCTGCACGTCGATCAGCGCCAGGGCCTGCTGCCCTGTTGCTTCGTCGGCCCCTGGGGCGTCCATTGTTTCCTTGCGATCGCCTTCCGTCATGCGGTCGTTTCCGCTTTCAGGCCGTCGGGTCCTGGCGTCGCGGATTGCCCACCAGGCGTAATTGCCCTTGGGTAAACTCGATCTCTTCGTCTTCCGGCAGGTTTTCAAGCTCTTTGAGGGCATCGCGGATCTCTTTGGAGCCGCGTTCGTAGATTTTCCATACTGCGCTGTATTCACGCCGGGCTTCGCGCAGGGAAAACTTGCCGCTGGTGTTGCGCAGATAGTTGGATACTATCTCGCGCACCGACTCCCAAGTGTCGCGCCGTGTCTGGCTGAGCAAAGGGGTGAGTTGAGTGATGTTTTTTAATGTTTTTTTGAGGAAGCGGTCGAAGAAGAAGCGATGCAGGATTGTGGTCCAGCCCGTCAGGAACAACAACGCGCTACCGCTGGCGATGGCAAGTTGGATCAGCGGGTTGAGGCCGGCCAACGGCGGGGCGGTCATGCACAGAAAAAAAACGGCACCGCCGACCAGCACGCTGCCGGCCAATGCGGCGACCGATGTTTTGAGGTTGAACCTGCGGGCGCGTTCGCGATAGCTGATCAGCGCTTCCAGCAGATGGGCCAGGCGTTCGCCGTGGGTTTCCACAAAGGCGGCCAGATTGTCCAGGCGGTAGCGCGGGGCCTGCAGTACTGCTTTTTTCAACTCCTCGCGTTGATTCTCCAGGTAGCGCAGATAGCTGAGGTCATGATCCTCCTTGCGCGCCGCCGCCTCTTGCGTCGAGAAAGTCAGGTGGATCATGGGGATATCCTTGCGACCGGTGATTTGCGACAGGTTCCAGCACAACGTGCCGTACACCCGGAGCAGGTCGATCATGGAGGCGCACTCGTCGATGCGGTTGAGCACGAACAGCACGCGGTCCTCGAAGGTGCGCGACGGCAGGGTTTCGCGCAGACTGGTGTGGATTTCCCGCACCGTGCCGGCCTTGTGCGGATCGAAGAGCACCAGCACCAGGTCGGCGATCTGGGCCAAATCGCCGATCACATCCTGGTAGTTGTACCCGCGATCGCGCTCGGTGATGCTGTCGAGCATGCCTGGGGTATCGATGATGGCCAGGTTTTGGAGGAACGGGGAGTTGATCTTTTTCAGGCGGAAATGGGAGGCGAAGCGCTGGCCGTGTTTCTTCAGGGTCTCGAAGGGGTACTCGCTGTCGTTGAGGAGAAATTTGCCGTCCCTGGTTTCGGTCACTTGTATCGGCGCATCGGGTGGCTGGGAGTCGTCGTAGGTAATGACCGTGAACGAATCGTCCGTAGGCGCCTGACCGGTGGCCTGAACTTTGGCGCCTAAAAAGTCATTGATCAGGGTCGACTTGCCGGAGGAATAGCCGCCCAGGACCAACACCTGGGGCCGCCATTTGATAGTGGTTTCCAGGGGCACATCGCTGTACCCGTAACGCATGGCCACCGGCGTAAGATGACCGGCCACCATTTCCAAAAGCTCCGTTCGCAGCGCCTTGATGTAATTGTCGCGGTACATTCACTACTCCAGAAGATACGGTGTTCAATCGCAACTAGGCGGTTATTGCCACCTAAAGGGAACAGTGATCACGCTGTTTCCATCTTTTGGGCACTTATATGCAATAGGGCGAATTAAATCAATAAATTAAATTGAAGCACCGCGGAGCGGTTTTTTGGGGGTCGGGTCGACGTTCACACAGGGCCGGGGAATCGGTCCCGATCTGTTGCGCCGACCCGGAAGTGGGGGCATTGGGGGTAAGATCTAATGGCCCCCGCAACCGCAGTCGCATCCACCCCCGCAGCCAGTCGATTGGGCCATGGCCCGAACCACTTCCTGGGGGGCGGCAGGTGCCACCGAGGCCACGGTTATATGCAGCGTATAGGGGGGTGCCATGCGGATCGCATGGGCCACAATACACTGCAAATGGCCGAAGATGACCGTATCGACGCCCGGTTCGATGGGCAGGCTGAATTGGTCGCCGGCCGATTTGGTATGGAGCATTTTTTCAAAGGGGGTGACGCCGCTGGTGCCGATGCCATAGATCAGCGCGGCATGGGTCTCAACCGGCTCGGCCGCTTCATTGCCCAGGGGCGGTACGGCTTTGATATTCAGATGCACTTTGTCCATGGGGCCGATGGATTTCGTGGGTGTGTCCATAAGATAGCTACCTCATAATAAAATATAAGATGGCCCACTATAAGGTCAGTCGCGGTGTTTGCAAATCCCAAATGAAAAGAGATTGCCGAAAGAAGTTTCACCGCGGTTTTGGCCGGATTGCGTCGGACTGTTTTAAACCAGGCTATCCGCAATAAGTACCCCGTTATTCGACTTGAGCCGTGATCGCACATGCTCCATGATGATACGCATGGGGTCCGTGCTGGTATCGAAACGCACAGTTTCGAAACAGGAGATCAACAGGGAATCATTGCCGGTCCAGAGGCGAAAATCGTGCTGCAGGTAAGGAACCAACTGTTCACACAGCAGGTCGAATTGGA
>JBAQGR010000766.1:0-1904 GCA_049287895.1 Desulfatitalea sp. | reverse complement strand
CTCTGGAAGGAAGCAGCGATGTTTTCTTGAAGGGATCGAACATGACCTCGCAAAGCGACAACTATCCTTTTATCACAGTTTGCATGCCGGTCCGGAACGAAGCGGATTTTATCGCGGAAACATTGATTCAATTGCTGACTCAGGACTATCCCGCCAACCGGTTTGAAATCATCGTGGCCGATGGCGAATCCAGCGACAATACCCGTCGGATCGTTGAAATCATTTCAAGGAAGTTCCCGCAGGTCCTGTTGAGAAATAACCCCAAACGGTTATCCGGTGCGGGAAGAAATGTTTGCTTTGCCGAAGGAAGAGGCGATATTTTTCTCGTGGTCGATGGGCATTGCTACGTTCCTTCGGCAAATCTATTTAAAAATGTTGTCGAATGCTTCGAAAAATCCGACGCGGACTGCCTGGGCCGTGCGCAACCCCTCGACCCACCAAAGTTAACTCCTTTTCAAAAGGCGGTCGCCGCGGCGCGAAGATCCAGAATAGGCCATTCCAGCGACTCGCTTATCTATTCTGGTTGTGAGGGTTTTGTCAGTCCGCGGAGCAATGGCGCCGTTTATAAACGCTCATTGATCGAGAAAGTGGGCAGGGTGGACGAAGCGTTCGATGCCTGCGAAGATGTGGAATTCAATTGCCGCGTTGAAAGGGCTGGTTTGAAAACATACATGAGCCCTTGCCTCACGATCAAATATTATCCGCGATCAAATTTGCCCGCGCTTTTCAAGCAGATGGTGCGCTATGGCCGGGGCCGGTACAGGCTGATAGCGAAGCATCCCGGGATGTTTTCATTCAATATTATGGTTCCGCCACTGTTTGTGATCGGTCTGTTTTTGCTGCCGTTTCTTTTGATCCGCGGCCGGTTGCCGGCGTTAGCCGGTTTGGGGACACTGGGGATTTATTTGCTCATGCTGTTTGGGACATCCATTTCAATCGCATTAAGAGAAGGTGCCTTTGTTTTACCGCTGCTGGGGCCTATCTTTTTTACCATTCACGCCGGGATCGGGTACGGATTTTTGAAAGAGGCACTCGGTTGCCTCTTAAATGGGTGGAAAAAGTGCGTTTGTCGGCAAGGGCGCGCTTCGGCTTAAAATTTCCCATCCGTTTTCAAAACTGCGCTGATTCTTTGCGGAATTCGGAGGAATAATAATAATGCTTTCAAAAAAAATTGATGCGATCAAATCCACATGGAAAAAAATGGTAGAAGTTCGCCAAGAGTATAAAATTCCCATTTATCGGCAACTAATCGAATTAATACGCCTAAGATCATCAGGGATGGGGAGTTCAGGATATTATCTCTTTCGACTTTACGATCCGCTTCGTTTCGATAGTTTTGCCATTAAAAGGACATATAGAGATTGGCGCTTTAAGCAAAAGCTAAGACATTTTTCTGATCCACAAATTCAGGGGATAACGTTTCATAAGCACATCTTCTATCGACTTTTAAAATCTTTCGATCTGCCTTTTCCGGAAATCCATGCGCTATATTGTCCAGTTCCTGATGGATTTGAACGCCATCGCTGCATGAAAACTAAAAATGAGTTGAGGCATTATTTGCAAACCAGCGATGCCTTTCCCCTTTTTGGCAAACCTTCGAATGCTTCCCACGGGTATGGTGCAATCGGAATGCTGAATAGAGAAGGCAAAGACGCGATTCGCCTTTTAGATGGTAGTATAAAAAGTATTGTTCAATTGGTTGATGAAATAGATGCCATCGCACAAAGAACCGCGACCTACATGTTATGTGAATTGTTGAAGCCGAGCAATGATTTAATGGAAATATCAGGTGAGGCCCTCCCTTCTTGTCGAGTTATCGTTTTAGTCCGCGATGGTAAACCTGAAATTTTTAGAGCAAAGATTTTATTGCCTCAATTCAACCGCCATGTATCCAACTTCCAGGG
>JBAQGR010000765.1:0-10126 GCA_049287895.1 Desulfatitalea sp. | reverse complement strand
AGTCAAGACTATTCTGAAGTTGGCTTCATAATAGTCGCATGGATGGGATGACATCTACTTTCAACTTATTCCGGAAACATTTTCCCTGGGTTGAGGATGCCGTGGGGGTCGAAGAGCTGTTTGACTTTTTTCATCCACTCCAGCGAGGCCCCGTGTTCGGCCGGCATGAACTTGCGCTTGCCGATGCCGACACCGTGTTCGCCCGTGGCGGTGCCGCCCAGGGCCAACGCCTTGGTGACGACCTTTGTGTTGAGCGCATCGATGGCCTGCCAGGCCTTGGCATTGTCGCGCTGGGTGCCGACCACCAGATGGATATTGCCGTCGCCGGCGTGACCGAAAGTGTAAGCCGTAACATCCTCGGCCTTGAGGGCCTCTTCCTGGGCGTAGAGAATCATCTCGGTATAGGCGGAGATGGGCACGGCCACGTCGATGACAATGCGCGACTGGTCGGGATTGGCCTGCTGGATCATCTCGGCCATACCATAGCGCGCTTCGAGCAAGCGATCCTTTTCGGCGCGATCCAAGCCGGGCCGGAACTCCTGCGACCCTTCCTGCTGGCAGATCTCGCGCACGATCTCCATGCTTTCGGACAACTGCTGGCGCGTCGGCCCGTGCATTTCGATGAAGAGAGTGGGCGAGGCGGTCAGGCCGAAATTCTTGAAGCGGTTCATCAGCGCGACGCATTCGGGGGCCATTAGTTCTAGGGCCGCCGGATCGATGCCCGAGCGAATGACGTACAACACCGCCTGGCTGGCGGCCTTGACCGTGGGGAAGGCGGCCACGGCCCAGGCGATCTCTTCCTGAATGGCGGCCAGACGCAGCGTGGCTTCGGTCACCAAGCCCAGCATACCTTCGGAGCCGACGAAGAGATGGAGCAAATCGAAGCCCGACGAAGTTTTGGAGGCCCGGTTACCGATCTCGATGATCTCGCCGCCGGCCAGCACTACGGTCAGGCGCTGGACATAATCCTTGGTGGAACCGTAGCGCACGGTGCGTGTGCCGCTGGCGTTGTTGGCGATCATGCCGCCGATGGTGGCGCCGGCGCCCGGATCGGGCGGGAAGAAGAGCCCGGTATGCCGCAAGCGGTGGTTCAGGTCCTTGTAAACGATACCCGGCTCCACATCCACCTGAAAATCTTCTTCGCGCACGTTCAGGAGGCGATTCATGCGGCTAAAGCTCAGGACAATGCCGCCCTGGACCGGAATGGGGTTGCCTTCCAGACTGCTGCCGGCGCCCCAGCCGGTCACGGGCAATCGCCGTTCATCGGCATACCGTAAAATGGCGGCGACCTCTTCTTTGCTCTCCGGCCAGACGACCACCTCCGGCCGGCAGGCCGGGTGGCGGGATTGGTCTCTGGAATGGGTATGCAGATTGGATTCACCGGTGGAACAGCGCTCCGGCGCGACCAAAGTGGCCAGATAGCGATGATCTTCTTCACTGAGATGGTTCAGCGGCATTCAATCCCTCATTTTGGCCGAAGCGGGCGGTCAGACGGACCGGGGGCCGGCCAGGGTATCGGCAAAAGCCGGGAAATGGCCCATATAGCGGGAGATCTCCGCCGCCGTGCGCATGAGTTCTTCCGTGTATTCCCCCATTTTTTCGCCCAATACCCGTGCAGTCGCGCCTGAGATGCTGATCGACCCGGCCACTTGGCCGTCGCGCTGAAACACCGGCGCGCCGATACAGCCCACCCCCTGCACTGCCTCCTCACGGTCCACGGCAAATCCTTGCCGGCGGGTGGTCGCCAGCTCCTCACGCAGCTGCTGTTTGTCGATCAAGGTGGTCGGCGTAAAAGCAACCAGAGAGGTGCGCTCAAGGTAACTGTTCACCTGGGCTTCGTCCAGAAAGGCCATGATGGCTTTGCCCATGGCCGAACAATAGGCATGCACCCTGGGGCCGAAGCGATAGGGCAGTATGGCGCGCACCCGTGGATGGACATCGAAGGTGATGATCACCGAATCGCCGTCCCAAATGGCCACACGCCCCACCAGCTGCGCTGTTTTGGCCAGTTGGGTGACAGGCCCGGCGGCTTTCTGGTTGATCTCCAACGTGCCGGCCAGAATGATGCCCAGCTCGTAGATCTTCATCCCCAACCGGTATTTGCGGGAAGGAATGTCCTGCTGGAGAAACCCCTGCCGGAGCAAGGTGCGGATCAGTCCGTGCACGGTACCTTTGGAGAGGCCGACGGCCTGGCTGATCTCGGTGACGCCCAGTGTAGGGCAACGGTGGGAGAAGAGCGCCAAAATCTGAAGTGCGCGATCAACGGACTGAATGGACATGCGGGGCCACCTGTTCGACGATGCTGAATAAAATATGAGATGGCAGATTAGTGGACCCGCCCGGGAAAGTCAAGAACGATGAAGCAGTCCATCCGGCAGCCGTCGATTCTTTTACCTGGATTTGGCTTAGGCGTCGGGGCCACTGCGGGCCAACCAGGCGTGAGATTAAAAATGGCCTTCCTTTGGAATCCCTTATCATTGTATGTAAACAAAAATCGAATCGCCGTCGTCTTAAGGGTTTAACAATGCGCAAAGAGCCCTTGAGCGGACTTTTGACAAAGCCATTAAGCCATAAGTCAAGGGAATCCGCGGCCAAGGAAATTAAGAGGCCAAAATGGGCTCGGGCATCCGCAACAGTGCTGAACAAGGCGGAATGAAAGCAAACGCGACGGATAGCGCCAAGGTTTCCGATCATTCCCTGCGGATCGCCCAATGGGTCGAGCAGGCCCAGGCTGGAGACCAGGGGGCTTTTCACCGCCTGGTGGATCACTTTCAACCGGAGATTTTCCGCATGATTTACTACCGGACACGGTCCAAGATGGATGCCGAAGATCTGACCCAGGATGTCTTCTTGCGGGCCTATAAAAATATCGGCACGATCGAATCTCCGCTGGTTTTCCGCGCCTGGCTCTACCAGATTGCTGTCAACCGGGTCCGGGACCATCATCGCCGCCAGCGCGTCAAATCCCTGGTCGGCATGGTCTCCATGGACGAGGATGACTTTCAGGAAACCGAAGCGATGGCCGTGGCGCCCCAAGCCGCGGACCACATGGCACGCAAGGATTTTTGGACTCGCGTGCGAACGATGATCGCAAAACTATCACGCATGGAGCGGGAGGTTTTCTTGCTGCGCTTCTTTGATCAGCTCAGCATCAAAGAGATCTCCGCGACCCTGACGAAGAATGAGAGCACCATCAAGACCCATCTATACCGGGCCCTGGGCAAAGTCAAAACCGCGGCCGAAGCCGACCGCTTATGGGAGGGGTTATGAATACCCAAAACGCATCAGCGCATTTAACCCAGGCTGAACTGCTCAAAGCCCTGGTGGATGCCGCCGACCTGCCCGCCGACCAACGGGAGCACCTGAACGCGTGCCCGACCTGCGACGAGGATTTTTCCCGGCTCAACGCCCGGCTCACGCGCATCGGTCAAATGGCCGAGCGGCTGGCCCCCAAACCCGCGCGCGCTTTTCGGTTGCCCGCCACGCAGACCGCATCGGCCCGCTGGATCTTCAAGCCGGTGTGGGCCGTGGGCTTTGTGGCCGCCATGCTGCTGGCCATCACCGTTTTTCGGCCCCAGCAGTGGTTCTCCGCACCGCAAAACCAGAAGGTGGCGGTCATCGATCCGGCCGCGGACCAGCAGTTGATGGAAGAGGTCGCCGCCCTGGTGGACAATGCCCTGCCGGCCGCCTACCAGCAACTGGCCTCTTTGAGTGAGCCTGACGCGGCGGATGAATCCCAATCGGATGAAGATTTACTGGATTGGATCCTGCCGCCCTTACAAGAGGATGAAGATGATGATTCACTCTCCTAGCAGAAAAGAGATACCCATGTTCGCGCGAATACTCATTTTAGTGTTGGCCATCGCGAGCGGCCTGATCGCCGTGGCGGCGCAGGCCGATGGCAGCTTCAGGGGGAAATGGTGGGCAACACCCCAAATCGCCCAGGAGCTGCAACTCACCACGGATGAGATCCAGCGGTTGGACGATGCCTACGATGCCGCGCACCTCAGAATGATCGATCTCAAGAGCAACGCAGACATCGAACGAACCAAGCTCCGGACTTTATTGGAGCAACACGATTTGGACGAAACCGCGGCCCTGGAACAGAATCGCAGAAAGCAGGAAGCGCGCGCCCAGCTATCCGAAGAACGTTTTAAGTTCTTGTTTGAGGTGCGCAAAATCATCGGGCATGATCGGTTTACAAAACTATTGGATATACGCGATGCGCAAAGACGTCAGCGCCACACAGAACGAACCGGCGAGCCCTAGCGTTTATACTACCATTATAAGCTTTTATAAGCGTTAAACTTCGGCGAAGCAGGTTTATCCCACCTATCGATTAGTAGTGTCGATCCGCAAAATCGACCCAGCCGCCGGCCTCGACCAATCGGCGGTCGAAGTCGGAAATCACGAACGGGACAATAGCTTCGTCCGCTCCGGCGCGGACCGTCAGACGGCCGTTTTGAAAATCCATTTCCAGGTCGGCGGGCCGGCCGGCAAAGCGACTGAAGAGATAGTCGATGGTCTCGTCGGGCAGTTCGATGGCCAGCATGCCGCAGTTGAACATGTTCTGGCGGAAGATGCGGGCGAAACCGCGAGCGATCACCACGGTGATGCCGTTGACTTCCAGGGCCCACGGGGCATGCTCCCGGGAAGAGCCGCAGCCGAAATTACTGCGGGTGATGATGGCGCGCTTGCCGGCGATGTCGGCCACGGGATCGAACTCTTCCATGACGAGATCTTCCAGCAGATGGGGCTTGAGCGCCTCTTTGGTGTTTTCGGTGAGATAACGGGCCGGAATGATTTCGTCGGTATTGATGTCGGAGCGGTCCAGAAAAAGGACACGGCCATTAAACGCTTTCGCTTTCATCCTTTATCCTCGATAGAGTTCCGAGTTGGCGATAGTGCCTGCCAGGGCGCTGGCGGCGGCCGTGGCCGGGCTCATCAAATGCACCATGCCGCCTTTGCCCATGCGGCCGTTGAAGTTGCGGTTGGTGGTGGCCGCGCACACCTCGCCTTCGGCCAGCACGCCGTTGCTCATGCCCAGGCAGGCGCCGCAAGTGGGGTTGGTGACGCAGAAGCCGGCGGCCATGAAGGTGGCGATGAGACCCTCTTCCAGGGCCTGGGTGTAAATTTGGGGTGTGGCCGGCGAGACGATGGCGCGCACATGCGGGTGAATCCGACGGCCTTGTAACACCTGGGCGGCCGCGCGCAGATCGTCGATGCGTCCGTTGGTGCACGAGCCGATATAGACCTGGTCGATGGGCGTGCCGGCCATGTCAGCCACCGGCTTAACCTGGTCCGGCTTGTAACCGAAGGTCACCTGGGGCGAAAGAGTGGAGATGTCGTGGGTCATGATCCGGTCATAGGTGGCATCGGTATCTGCCGCGTAGCGCCGATAATCGGCCAAAGCGGCCTGGGGCGAGGGGAACTCTTCCTTGATAAACGGCCAGAGGTAATCCACCGTGGTCGGGTCCGGCGGGCAGATGCCGCAGGTGGCCCCGGCTTCCACGGCCATGTTGCACAGGGTCATGCGCTCGTCCATGCTCATGGAACCGACGGCCGGCCCATCGAACTCGATCACTTTGTCCGTAGCGCCGTTGACGCCGATGCGGCCGATGATCGACAGAATCACATCCTTGGCATAGACGCCGGCCGGCAAAGTGCCGTGCACGGTGATCTTGATGGTGGCCGGCGACCGGAAAGCGCACACCCCTTTGAGGATGCCCACCTCCAGATCGGTGGTGCCCACACCGGCCGCAAAGGCGCCGAACGCGCCGTGGGTGCAGGTGTGGGAATCGCCCATGATGATGGTGTAGCCGGGCCGCGCAAACCCCTTTTCCGGGAATAGGGCGTGGCAGACGCCGTTGCGGCCGATGTCGAAGAAATCCTGGATGCCGTGGCGCCGGGCCCACTCGCGCAGAATCTTGCCCTGGGTGGCGGTCTTGCCATCCTTGGCCGGAGTGACATGATCGATCACCGCCTTGATCCTGGCGCTATCGAACACCCGGTCCTTGCCCCGGGCGATCAGATCGTTGATGGCGATGGGCGTCGTAATTTCATGGCAGAAGACCGCATCCAGGCGCAACACATAGGTGTCGGGGGTGGGCCGGTCCACTTGATGGCTCTCGAATATCTTCTCTGCAATGGTTTTACCCATGGTTCCTCCAAAAATCGAAAGGCCGGGCGGCATCAGTCGCTGTCGGTCTTGAGCACCGCCAGGAACGCGCTCTGGGGCAGCTCCACCTGACCGACCATCTTCATGCGCTTTTTGCCCTTCTTCTGCTTTTCCAAAAGCTTGCGCTTGCGGCTGATGTCGCCGCCGTAACATTTGGCCGTGACATCCTTGCGGAAGGCGTTGACCGTGGAGCGGGAGATAATCTTACCGCCGATGGCGCCTTGGATGGCGATCTTGAACTGCTGGCGGGGAATCTCCTCCTGGAGTTTGTCGCAGGCCACCCGGGCCCGGGTGTAGGCGCGATCTTCGTGGACCAGCTGGGACAAGGCATCCACCCGTTCGGTGTTGATCAGGATATCGAGCTTGACCAGCTTGCCGGGCCGATAATCGATGACCTCGTAGTCGAACGAGCCGTACCCCTGGGTGACCGACTTGAGGCGATCGTAAAAATCGTAGATCACTTCGGACAAGGGCAGTTCGAAAATCATCTCCAGGCGGTTGCTGGTCAGGTATTGATAATTTTTGTTGATGCCGCGCCGGTCCAGGCACAGCTTCATGATGGCGCCCATGTAACGGTCGGGAACGATGATGCTGGCGCGGATATAAGGTTCCAGGGCCTGGTCGATGGTGGTGGGGTCGGGATAGTGGGTCGGATTGTCGATGACCATCTCGGTGCCGTCGTTGAGGATCAATTTATAACGCACCGACGGAACGGTGAGAATCACGGACTGGTCGTACTCGCGCTCCAGCCGCTCCTGAACCACCTCCAGGTGCAGCAGTCCCAGAAAACCGCAGCGGAAACCGAAACCCAGGGCTGCCGAAGTGTCTTTTTCGTAGATCAGGGAGGCGTCGTTGAGTTTGAGTTTTTCCAGGGCCACCGCCAGGTCCTCGTAATCGTCGGCGGAGATCGGGTAAATAGAGGCGAACACGACGGGTTTGGCATCGCGGAAACCGGGCAACGGCGCGGCGCAGGGCCGTTCGTTCAAGGTGATGGTGTCGCCGCAGCGGGTGTCGCTCACCGTCTTGATGCCGGCGATCATGTAACCCACCTCGCCGGCGGTCAGCTCCTTCTGAGGTTTGCGCACGATCTGGAACAGGCCCACCTCCTCTACCTTGTGGACGGCATCGTTGGACAGGAAGCGGACGCGGTCGCCGGCCTTAAGGGTGCCTTCAAACAGGCGGAGGTGGACGATGGTGCCCCGGAACGCGTCGTAGTGGGAGTCGAAGATCAACGCCTGCAGCGGCCCATCCACATCGCCCTTGGGGGGCGGCAGCTTGGCCACCACCGTCTCCATCAACTGAGGAATGCCGGTCCCCTCTTTGGCCGATACCAGGATGGCGGCATTGGAATCGAGCCCCAGATCCTCTTCGATCTGCATCTTGACCCGCTCGATGTCGGCCGAAGGCAGGTCTATCTTGTTGATGACCGGAATGATCTCCAGGTTGTGCTCCATGGCCAGCATCAGGTTGGCCAGGGTTTGAGCCTCTACCCCCTGGCTGGCGTCGATAAGCAACAGCGCCCCTTCGCAGGAGGCCAGGGCCCGGGAGACTTCGTAGGAAAAATCCACGTGGCCGGGGGTGTCGATGAGGTTGAGGATGAATGGCCGGCCATCCGCGGCCGTATAGGGCAGGCAAACCGTGTTGCTCTTGATGGTGATGCCTCGCTCGCGTTCGATATCCATGCTGTCCAGGATCTGATCCTTAAAATCTCGGTCCGCCACGATGTGAGTGGCCTGGATCAGACGATCCGACAGGGTCGATTTGCCGTGGTCGATATGGGCGATAATGCTGAAGTTGCGAATTTGTTTCATCGGTTCGTTACGCCAGCCGCGGCGCGTCTGCCTTCCTGCTTTCTTTATATCCTGGCGATCTGAAAGAGAGTTTTCAACGTCCGGATTAAAACCCGGTTGACTTCCCTTCCGTGAGCCGGTATATTCCGCTAAGTAATGAAATTTGCTTTAGTATCAGATTGTTTTGGAAAGTGTCAACCGATAAAGCGAACGCCATGGGCGAGAATTCAGCGAACTTTATGGATGCCCACATCCTTATTGTAGATGACGATGCCGCCATTCGTGATTCCATGCACGAATTTGTGGAGATGTCCGGATTCAGCTCCTCCATGGCCGCCAATGCGGAAGATGCCCTCGAAATGCTCCAGTCCAACACGGTGGATGTAGTGATCACCGACATCATGCTGCCCGGCATGGATGGTCTTGAATTGACCGATCGTATCCGCAAGAACTTTGAGGTCGATGTGATTGTGATGACCGGTTACAGTGGCGACTACAGCTATGAAGAGGCCATCAGCAAGGGGGCCAGTGATTTTGTCTTCAAGCCGGTGCGCTTTGAAGAACTGTTGCTGCGGTTGCGCCGGGTGCTCAAGGAACGGCGCCTGACCCAGGAACGCATCCAGATGCTCGAAAAGCTCAAACGGTTGTCGATCACCGACGGACTGACCAAACTGTACAACTCGCGCTATTTCTACAATCAGCTCAAAATCGAAATCGACCGCACCACCCGCTACCAGCGCCCGTTGAGCCTGCTACTCCTGGATATCGACAAGTTCAAGGAGTACAACGACAACTACGGCCACCTGGAGGGAGACAAGGTGCTCATCCGCCTCGGGCAGGTGATCAAAAGCTGCCTGCGCAAGATGGACTCCGCCTACCGTTATGGCGGTGAAGAGTTCACCGTAATCCTGCCTGAAACCGAAGGGGACGAAGCCGCCACCGTGGGCGAGCGCATCCGCACCGCCGTTGAAATCGAGCTTTTTTATCCCCAGAAGGAGAGCGAGCCGGTCGCCATCACCATCAGTATCGGCGTGACCGAGTTCACCTGGCAGGAGGAGATTGCCGTTTTCGTCCAACGCGCCGACAAGGCCATGTATCAATCCAAACAAGCCGGCCGCAATCGGGTATCCTGCCTTTTCACAAACAAATCGTAAGACGTTCGCTTCTTTCCCTGGAAGGCTATGCAGACAACTCCTCCCATGGGGGCTTCCTTCCGCAAAAAAACCCCCTCGGTTATCGAGCGCCGATTGAGCCTCGTGATCCTGTCCAGCCTGGCCATGATCGCCATGGGCCTCTATGCCGTCCAGTCGCGCTTCGACCCGACCCAATGGCGCGCCCAACACGATGAAATAACACCCCCGGCCGGCACCGCGGCCCCATCGGCGGCCCAGGGCGGGGAATCGGTGGTGGCGGGTTTGCGTCCCATGTCACCACCGGAAATGTACGCCGATGCCACCTTATCCGATAAAATCAACGGCAAGGCCGAGCTGTATCTGGCCGCCGGATTCCAGAGCCTGGAGAGCCGGCGATTTGCCCTCGACAACGATCCCACCCGCTGGATCGAGCGCTTTGTCTACACCATGGGCGACCCCGCCAATGCATTTGCCGTCTACAGCCAACAGCGACGCCCCCAGGCCCAGCCCCTGGCCTTGACCGCCGAAGCCTACCAGGCGGCCAACGGCCTTTTTCTGGTCCAAGGCCCCTTTTACCTCGAACTCATCGGCTCGGATGCCTCCGCAGCGCTTCTGGATCGCATGACCGCCCTGGCGCAACGCTTCGTCGATGAACATCCCGTGGCCGCCGCGGTCACGGACGAACGCGCCCTTTTCCCGGAGGACGGACGGGTGGCCGACACCATTGCCCTGACCCCGGCCAACGTTTTCGGCTGCGACCGTCTGGACCGGGTCTTCACCGCTGCTTACCGATTCAACGGACAGACCGCTACCGCTTTTCTGTCGCGCCGGGCATCAGCCGCCGAAGCCGCGGAGTTGGCCGGGGCCTATGCCGACTATCTGCTGACCTATGGCGGCTGGAAGATAACAGCCCCGGACGGCGCGCCGGCCGTGACCATCATCGAAATCCTGGATCAATACGAGATCGTCTTCCATCGGGGTGACCTGCTGGCCGGGGTGCACGAGGCCGGCGACCTGACCTACGG
>JBAQGR010000764.1:0-5858 GCA_049287895.1 Desulfatitalea sp. | reverse complement strand
GGATTTTATCGGCGTGCCGTTCTGTGAACAACTGCATAGATGGCCTCCAAGGATAGGTTTGGCCGTACCATCTCAAATTTCAGGTAATTGTTGAAGACCTTTTTGGTTCCGGCTTGTCCGGCTTAGGGAGGGATTGGCAAGCCGATGCGTTGAGGCATGATTCGGTTACAGGATTTTCAATCATGCCCAAGATCCACGCCGAAGCCCGTCGTGGCAGGCACGCCGGACCGCGCGATTTGACCGCAGGCGGCACGTGCCACGTCGAGGATCAAACCGCGCGACCCAACGCCGAGATTGGGCATGAGGGGAAATTCTGAAACAGAATCAGTCGCCCATTTCAGCCATATAGTCGTCGTAAATCGTCTCCAGCGACAGCTTATGCTTGGCCTCTTCCTGGCAGAGCATCTTGAACACTTTTTTCTGCTCGGCGCTCTCGGCCTTGGCCAACATCTCGTTATACAGCTTGAGCGCTTTTTCTTCCCGTTTCATGGCCAGCATGAGCAGTTCGTTGTAAGGCATTCCAGAGCGGAATTGTATTTCAACGGCGTAGTTGCTGCGTTTGATATCTTTGATCCACTTGAATTTGTAACCCTCCAGCTCCTTGCCTGCTTTACCGGCCTTGAGCGATTCCAGCAACTTCTGATGGTTGCGCTCCTGGTCGCTGAACTCCATGAGCATCTCTTTCTTACCGCTGAACTGTTCCTGCTTGCTGATGGAGAGATAAAAGTCGGCCGCCTCTTTTTCCTTTTCAATGGCGAAGTCAATGATCTCGACGAGATTGTTGAAGTCCATGCGTTATCCTTTCTGGGTTTTGCGCAGCGCGTGCCCGGATCCGAGCGTGCCGCCTGATTTGGAGTATTTATCTGGGTGCCGTGCCCGTCCACAGTTTTGAACACAGATAATAGCGTTAAATTAAAAGAGGTCAATATTATTTCGGTGTTCTGAGTAAAAATCGAGTAACTGGACCGATCCGGGGCTTCAGGAAATCGCGCCCGATCGCATGCAAATCCTATAAACTGTCGCGCACTCACCTTCTTGGAAGCAAGCCGACCAACGGATCAATGGGCTCCTGTTACCATTACGAATGAAATTGTTATGCCATCTGTGCAAACGGTTTCCATCCAAAAAGCCATGGCATTTCGCTTTATGAACCTGTAATCATTTCATTTTTAACAAACTATGCCCATCCATTGACAAGAGGTTCTTGAAATGGAATTCTGTTGACAATATGTACTTCAACAGATAGGAAAAATCGTTTCATGTTTGGTGCAAGAGCAAAAAGGGCATAGTGCCTGGAGCTCCTGCGGATCGTTCCACCTGATAGGAATGCCACGCTTTGGCGTTCGACAACAGTGGCGCAACGGTTGAGCTGCCAAAACAGCGAAACGAAAACAACCCCGGCAGCCGCATACAGCCAGAGGGCCCTGTGCAAATCGAAGGGGCGGCGGCCTGGAGAAACATCCGATAAGGAGAAGAATTATATGGCCAAAGAGATCATCGGGTCAGCCATGGTGGTCGGTGGCGGTATCGCCGGTATGCAGGCGGCTTTAGACCTGGCCGATGCCGGATACTACGTGTACCTCGTCGAGAAATCGGCATCCATTGGTGGGGTCATGTCCCAGTTGGACAAGACCTTCCCCACCAATGACTGCGCGATGTGAATTATCTCCCCTAAACTGGTCGAGGTCGGCCGGCATCTGAACATCGAACTGAGAACGCTCAGCGAAGTCAAGGATATCAAGGGAGAGGCGGGGAACTTTGAAGTCGAATTAACCAAGCACCCACGTTACATCGACGAGACCAAGTGTATCGCGTGTGGCGCCTGTGCCGAAAAATGCCCCAAGAAAGTCAGCGATCGTTACAACATGGGCTTGGCCAAACGCAAATCGGCCTACGTGGAGTATGCCCAGGCCGTTCCACTGAAGTATGCCATCGATGGGGAAAGCTGCATCTTCGTGCAAAAGGGCAAATGCGGGGCATGCAAAAAGATCTGTCCCACCAATGCGGTGGATTTCGATCAAAAGCCGAGCACCGAGATGCTTAACGTCGGCGCGGTGATTTTGGCGCCGGGCTTCAGCCCCTTTGATCCGGGCCGCTTCGACAACTATCAGTACGCGAACCTGCCCAACGTGGTAACCTCCATGGAGTTCGAGCGGCTCTTGTCGGCCTCCGGACCCACGGCCGGCCACGTCACGCGGCAGTCCAAGGATAAGGGTGAACCCAAGAAGATCGCCTGGTTCCAGTGCGTGGGCTCCCGAGATCAAAACAAGTGCGACAACTCCTATTGCTCATCGGTGTGCTGCATGTACGCCATTAAGGAAGCGGTCATCGCCAAGGAGCATGCCGGCGACGATCTGGAGTGCACCATCTTCTACATGGACATGCGCACCCACGGCAAAGATTTTGAAAGGTTCTACAACAGCGCCAAGGACAAGGGCGTGCGCTTCGTGCGCAGCCGGGTGCACACCATCGATCCCACACCCGACGAAAGCCTGAATGTCCGCTACGTGGGCGACGACGGACAAGCCATCACGGAGACATTCGATCTCATCGTGTTGTCCGTGGGGTTGCAAACCAACCCGGCGGTGGCCGATCTGGCCAAACAGTTGAAGGTCGATCTGACGGCCGGACGGTTCTGCGCCACCGACACCTTTGCTCCGGTGACGACTTCGCGCCCCGGCATCTTCGTGTGCGGCGCTTTCCAGGGACCCAAGGATATTCCCCAATCGGTGGTGGATGCCAGCGCGGCCGCTGAGGCTGCCGGCGAGATTCTCGCGCCGGCGCGCAACACCCTGACCAAGGTTAAGGAGAAGGCACCCGAAACCAACGTGGGGGGCGAACGTCCGCGCATCGGTGTGTTTGTTTGCCGTTGCGGCATCAATATCGCCGGCGTGGTGGATGTACCGTCGGTCGCCGAATATGCGGCCACCCTGCCCTTTGTGGAGTACGCCACCGACAATCTCTATGCCTGCTCCCAAGATACCCAGGAAGCCCTGGCCCAGACCATCAAGGAGAAGAACCTCAACCGCGTGGTGGTGGCGGCCTGTACGCCCAAGACCCACGAGCCGCTGTTCCAGGAGACCTTGATCAACGCCGGCTTGAACAAGTACCTGTTCGAGATGGCCAACATCCGCAACCACGATTCGTGGGTGCATAAAAGCAATCCCGAGCTGGCCACCAAAAAAGCAAAGGATCTGGTCCACTCGGCGGTTATGAAGGTCTCGCTGGCCAATCCGTTGACGGAAGCCGAACTGAACATCAACCAGAGCGCCCTGGTGGTGGGTGGCGGCATCTCCGGCATGGCGGCGGCCTTGAGCTTGTCCCGCCAGGGATATCCGACTCACATCGTGGAGCAGGAGGCCCAACTGGGCGGACAAGCCCGCAGCATCTTCCAAACCGCCAAAGGCGAAGTGGTCGCTGAAAAACTCAAAGAGCTGGTCCGATCGGTGGAGCAGGACAGCAACATCACCGTTCATCTGAATACCAAACTGGACCAGGTGGACGGCTTTGTGGGTAGCTTTAAAAGCACCCTGGCGGCCAAAGAGGGCCAATCCACCATCGAACATGGTGTCGCCGTCATCGCCACCGGAGGCAAGGCACTGACGCCGGAAGAGTACAGTTATGGCAAGGATCCGCGCATCATGACCAGCCTCGAACTGGATCGCAAATTCATGCAGAACGATCCGGCGCTGGACAAGGCGGAATGCGCGGTCTTCATTCAATGCGTTGGCTCGCGCCAGCCGGATCGGCCGTACTGCTCGCGGGTGTGCTGCACCCATTCGGTGGACTCGGCCCTGCAGTTGAAAAAACGCCGACCGGAAATGAATGTCTACATCCTCTACCGGGATATCCGCACCTATGGCGAAAAGGAATTGCTCTACAAGAAGGCGCGCGAGGCCGGTGTTATCTTCATCCGCTACTCTCTGGAGAACAAACCCACGGTAACTGTCGCCGGCGGCAAGCTTACCGTACAGGCGACCGATCATGTACTGGGGTTGCCGGTGGTCATCGACGCCGATCTGCTGACTCTGGCCACGGCGGTCCTTCCCAACCGGGATGAGCGCTTGGCCAACTTCTTCAAAGTACCCTTGAACGAAGACGGCTTTTTCGTGGAACGGCACGCCAAGTTGGGGCCATCCGAATTTGCCACCGACGGCGTCTTTCTGTGCGGTTTGGCCCATTATCCCAAACCGATTGACGAATCCATCGCCCAGGGCAAAGCGGCTGCATCCCGGGCCATCACGCTGCTGGCGCGTAAAAAGATCTTCACCAACGGCCAGGTGGCCGCGGTGGACCCGATGGTCTGCAGCAGCTGCGGCGTGTGTGTATCGATCTGCCCCTACTCGGCACCCTCTTTTATCGATGCCGCTGCGCGCATGCATGCCGGCAAAGCCCAAATCAACGCCGTTCTGTGCAAGGGGTGCGGTTTGTGTGTGGCGTCGTGCCGCTCCGGGGCCATTCACCTCAAGGGGTTCGACAACGATCAGATATTTGCCCAGGTTACAGCCATCAATTGGGATTAAACCGGAAAGTAAAAAGTAAAGATTCAAATCATAACCTCACAACAGCCACGGAGTCGAAAATATGAGTGATTGGGAACCTAAAATCGTAAGCTTCCTGTGCAACTGGTGCAGCTACGGTGCGGCGGATCTGGCCGGTGTCGGTCGTATGGAATATCCGCCCAATGTCCGCGTCGTGCGTATTCCCTGCACCGGCCGCATGAGCCCCAAGTTCGCCCTGGCCGCCCTGCGCGAAGGCGCCGATGGGGTCTGGGTGTCTGGGTGACATCCTGGCGAATGCCATTACCTGGAAGGTAATTACTACGCCCGGCGGAAATTTGTATTGATGAAAAACCTGCTCGAACTCATGGGAATCGAATCGGATCGCCTCCACTTTTCGTGGATCTCCTCGGCCGAATCGACCAAGTTCGTCAAGGTTGTCAAAGAAATCACGGCCAAGGTTAAAGCCTTGGGCCCCAATCAGCGCTTTGTCAAACAAGCGGCCAAGGTAGCCTAAGATGTCAACATACACTGAGAATATCAGAGCAATCGCCCAGCGGCTCCTCAAAGAGTGCCGAGTCGATATGATCATCGGTTTTCGGCAAGGCACCATGCCCATGATGAACGAGCCTTGTTTTGTGCGCAAACCCGAAGAGGTCGACCGCCTGGTGTGGGACAGCAATTGCGGCATCAACCTGGCGAATTATCTGACCAATCGCAAGGAGAAGATCGGTGTGGTCGCCAAGGGTTGCGATTCGCGCAACATCGTGACCCACATTCTGGAAAACAAGATCAAGCGTGAACAATTGGTCATCATCGGCGTACCCTGCCAGGGCATGATCGATAAACGCAAGATCGCCGCCGGCGTACAGGGCGAAATACTGGAAGTCGCCGAAACCGACGGCCAAATCACCGTAAAAACGCCCAGCGGCTCCAAAACATTTAGCAAAGCCGAGGTCCTGCAGCAAAACTGTAGCGTCTGCACCCATCGCAACCCGGTGCTTCACGACGAAATGGTGGCCGAACCCGTGGCCGAGCAGACCGGTGTCGATCCATATGCCGATGTGGCCGCCATCGAAGCCATGTCGACCCAAGAGCGCTGGGCCTTCTTTGAAGAGCTGCTGGCGCCGTGCATCCGCTGCTATGCCTGCCGCAACGCCTGTCCGCTGTGCTACTGCCCCACCTGCTTTGTGGACGAATCCAAACCCCAATGGGTAGGCAAAAGCCAGGACGCCATCGACGTGCGCACCTTCCACTATTTGCGCGCCTATCACTGCGCGGGCCGCTGTACCGATTGCGGTGCTTGTGAGCGGGCCTGCCCGGTGGGCATCAACATGCGTTTGCTGACCAAAAAGCTCA
>JBAQGR010000763.1:0-8204 GCA_049287895.1 Desulfatitalea sp. | reverse complement strand
ACCTGGGCCCGGCTGGGCGCCCCGGAAGTACGGGTGAACGAGATCATGCTGGGGATCTTCGAAACGCGCCACGCCCAGGGCACGCGCGGCTGGGACTTGCTCAGCCACGACCAGCAGCAGGCCATCGCGGATCACACCCTGTTGGGCCGCACCGGGCGTTTGGACGATGTGGTCCGGACAGTGCGCTTTCTCGTCAGCGATGCTCCGTTTATGACCGGCGCAGTGATCCGCCTGGACGGCGGCTATGTGCTGGGCGGTGAGGCCGTCGCGCCCATGCCCAAAGGGGTAGTATAGTGCACGCCGGTAATGGTCACGGCGCCCGACATCAGCGTTTGGGGCGAATTAGCGGGGAAGCGATGCCCCACACGAACGAGCGGATCCACTCGAATCCGAAGGATAGCAGCGCTTCGTCGTCGCCGCGCATCTTTTTAACCAGGGCGGGCGGCACGCGGTAGCGTTTCAGAAAAGTACTGCCGAAGAGAAACTCCCTGAAGCGGTCCAGGTTATAGGCGGCCATGAAGGCCATTTTGGCTTTGGAGCCCTGGGGACCTTCGACGCCCCAGGGGTCATTCTGAAAGAGGCGGCGCACTTCAGCCCAGGCCATGGTCAGGGGTTCGTAGGCCTGGGCCGCCTGCTCCTGGATGTAGGCCGCGACGGTCAGGGGCCGATCCTCGCCGGGGCCCAGGCAAAGCTCGGGCGGCCGGAAAAAGTAGACCGCTTCGGTGCGACCGGTGGCCGCCTCGTAGCGCGCCCCCTGCTCCAAGGGAAAAAGGCGACAGGTGTGGGGCCGGTCAGGATAGACCCCGCATCCCTGTGGGGTTAAAAATGGGCAGGGCGCCTTTTCGCTGGCGGCCATGCGCAGCACCACTTCGGGGAAGTGGTTTGCCTGGCGCAGCACGACGTCCACGTAGCCCTCGATGAACTGGTCGGAAGAGATGCCCAGATTGCGCTTCAGGCGCAGTACGTCGTAGGGGTAGAGAAACAGGTTGAGGTTGTGGCAGCAGCGGTTGAAGCAGGCCAGTTGGTTGTGGCAGTGAAAGCGGAAGGTATCGTCGGGCCCCAAGGGACGCCCGGCCACCGGTTGCCCCTGGGGGTCGTCAATATACTTCATGGCTTGCATCCTCGCCGTTGGGTGAATCCAACGCTTCCACCACCATCTGGGCGATGGCCATCTTGATTTTGCCATGAACGCCCAGCCGCCGGCGTAGCTCCCGTTCCAAATCGGCCAGGGACGCGTACAACGGGGTACGGTCCAGAATCGGCTGGGAGGAAGCGCCGCACTGGCGGTCGAAGTCTCCGCACCCCGGCCCCTCCTGGCGCCGGCCGTCAGGCCGTTGCAGTTGATGGGGGATGCCGTGCAGGCGGCAGATCATGGGGCGGTGGGCGTAGAGGATGCACCGGCCCTCCTCGTTGAGGGGGCACATCACCGCATCCGACGGCGCTCCCTCGCCGACGGCCGCCATGCGCGCAACCGCCTGGGCGGCCCGCGCCTCGACCCCTGCGCGCTGGGCGTCGTGCAAGCATTTCAAGCCCTGGCGCAGATAGAGATACTCCACCCACGTATGGTGATAAAAACGGGTCCGGCAGCAGTTGTCGGCGCAACCCGCGCACACGAATCCGTGGGCCTGGGCCGCCCGCAGGTAATCGGCGTCCATGCGCGCAAAGAGCCGCGCCAGGGCTTCCATGGCCAGAGAGAAGGAGTGCCCGCTGTGGCACGCGTTTTCTCTTTCAGGGGATGTCGGCGGTGTCATGGGGATTATCTCATCTGGGTCGGGAAGAAGATGCGGGCATAGAGAGACAGGGCGTAGCGATCGGTCATGCAGGCCAGCAGGTCGCACACCAGGCGCTCCCTGGAGTTGGCGCTGTCATACAGGCCCGGTAAGCGCATCTTTTCCAACTCCTCGACCAGCGCCGCCTCGTTGTCCAACAGATAGGCATAAAGCTCGGACATGATCTTTTTGGCTTTGACAAATTCGTTGTGCACCATGGGCGACCGGTAGACCTGGTCGTAGAGAAACTGCCGCAGCACGGTCATGGCGCCGTATACCGTATCGCTCATGTTGAGCACCAACAGGCCGTTCGCCGGTTGGGTCTGGGCGATGAGATCGGTCATCATGGTGGTGATGCGCTGGTCATGGGTCGTTCCCAATACCCGGGTGCATTCGCCGGGAATATCGGCCTCCTGGATTACCCCGCTGCGGATGGCGTCGTCCAGGTCGTGATTCAGATAGGCCATGATATCGGCCACCCGCACGACGCGTCCCTCCATGGTGGCGGGAAGCTCCTGGAGATCATCGGGAATGATCTTGCCATAGCCTTTGGAGTGCTTGACGATGCCGTCGCGCACTTCATAAGTGAGGTTCAGCCCCTGGCCGAAATTTTCCAGCATCTGCACCACCCGCAGGCTTTGGGCCTGGTGCGAAAAGGCCGGCGAGAAGATCTCCTTGAGCACCAGTTCGCCGCCATGGCCGAAAGGAGTGTGGCCCAAATCGTGGCCCAGGGCAATGGCCTCGGCCAGGTCCTCGTTGAGAAACATGGCGCGGGCGATGGTCCGGGCGATCTGGGCCACCTCCAGGGTGTGGGTCAGGCGGGTGCGATACTCGTCGCCCGATGGATTGAGAAACACCTGGGTCTTGTGCTTGAGCCGCCGAAACGCATTGCTGTACAGAATGCGATCCTTGTCCACCTGAAATGCGGTGCGGATGGGACAGGCCGGTTCGGGCGTCACCCGGCCCTGGGAATTGGCACTTAGGCAGCCATGGGGCGACATGAATTTGGCTTCGCGTTTTTCAAACTGCTCACGTAGAGTCATGGCTTGATCGGGGTTGTTGGCCCCCCCTTAACGGAAGTCCGGCTGCCCACCGCGGCCGGCATCGCTTCTTGCCTTTGCACACATTCCTTAACAGCGCCGGCTCGATGTGTTATATGTTATAGCTTGTGGTCAACTGCGTTCACGAATGAACGACGCGCTACGGTATCCCATTCCGGGCCGGCAGGCAAACGGATTTTCCCGCAAACCGCCGTGCCCAGCCGGAGCGGCAGGAGGCAAGCACTCGGCGTGAACGATCACCATCTCATTTTGGGACAACTGGTCGACTTTATCACCGGCCGAACCATCGACGACACCCATGACGAGCGCTACCGCCAAAAGATTGCGCGGTTGCTCGTCGATGAAAAAGGTTTCGCCAAAACCGAGATCCGGCCGAATCATCCACTGACCGTGAGGGGCAAGACCCAATCGGCCTGTGTCCCCATCACGTATATAATAGATGTGGAGGAGCGCATGACGATGCTGGTGCACTATGGTCCCGGCTCGCTGGTGACCCGCCACCGGCCGGCCCTGGCCCTCGCGCGTCTGGCGGCCCCCTACCAGATTCCGCTGGTGGTGGTCACCAATGGGGAAACGGCCGACCTTCTGGATGGCCCGACCGGCCGAATTGTGGGCACCGGGCTGGCCGGCATTCCTTCGAAAGTGCAATTGGCTGACCGGTTGCAGGACTATGCCTGGGAACCCATCACAGCGCAACGGGCCGAAATGGAAGCGCGCATCGTCATGGCCTATGAGGTGGATGACCGCTGCCCTTGTGATGATACGGTTTGCCGTTGGGAGGAGAAAGAATAACTGGAAAATCACCATGACCCACGAAACAAACATGCACTACGCCCTGACCGCCGCCCGCCAAGCCCTTGATAAGGATGAATTTCCGGTGGGATGTGTCGTGGTCCTGGACGGGCGGGTGATCGCCGAAGGCCAACGGGCCAACACCCGGCAATCGGTTCCCAGCGAGCTCGACCATGCGGAAATGATCGCCCTGCGGCGCCTGGAAGCGGCCGACGGGTCTCTCGACCGACGGCGCATGGTCCTCTACGCCACCCTGGAACCGTGCCTGATGTGCTTTGGCGCCATTTTACTCAGCGGCATCGGCACACTGGTCTATGCCTACGAAGACGCCATGGGCGGCGGTACGGGTTGCGACCGCGGCCGTCTGCCAAGCCTCTACCGCGACAACCGCCTGCGGATTCTGCCCGGGGTGTGCCGCCAGGAGAGCCTGGTCCTGTTCCAAACCTATTTCCAGCGGCCGCATATCAGCTATTGGCGGGAGAGTCCGTTGGCCCTTTATACCCTCGGCCAGCCGGTCGGATGACGCTTGCAAAACAGCTTTTTATCGTCAACAAACCTGTTTTTTCGGTTTTTCTCTTGCAATTCAGTGGCCGTTTATATATTGAAATAAGCCTTTAAAAGGAAAGCCCGATAAATACCGGATAATTTCAAAGGGCTACCCCCTGGCGCCCACCGGTAGGGCTGGATGTGAACAACCCCGGAGTCGAGGAGGTGCCGGCATAGCTCAATTTAAATCCGAAAAAGAAGATCAGGCGCAACGCACACGTTTGAACCAAGGCATTCGTGCCAAAGAAGTTCGCGTCATTGATCCGGACGGCAACCAGCTTGGCGTATTGCCGATCCGTGAGGCCCTTGCCGCTGCTTTGGAATTCGGCTTGGATCTGGTCGAGGTTTCGCCCACCGCCAAACCACCGGTGTGCAAAATCATGGATTACGGCCGATTTAAGTATGAACAGACCAAGAAGCAGCATGAAGCCAAAAAAAAGCAGGCCACCTTTCAGCTCAAAGAGATAAAGGTTCGGCCCAAGACCGGCGAACATGACTTGCAGACCAAGCTGGGTCACATCAAGAAGTTTTTGGAGCGCAAAGACAAGGTCAAAGTGACGGTCATGTTCAGAGGACGGGAGATTGCCCTTTCGGATAAGGGCAGGGAGTTGCTGGTACAGATAGCAACTGAAGTGGAACAGGACGCCATCGTGGAACAGCAGCCCAAGTTCGAGGGCCGCACCATGATCATGGTACTGGCGCCTAAGTAGCTTCAGACGAAATAGTTTTCATCGGGTGGAACGATACGTAACGAAGTACCGTCAGGTGCGCGACGCCTGGCTCGGAACCAGCCGCAACCCTTTGTTGGCGTGGCCGGTGTTCCTGGCCTGGGCTCGCGCCAACTGCTTTTGGACCTGACGATCATACAAGATAATACAATCAGATCAGCGCCGGCAGACGACACCGCGGACAGAGCAATGTAAAGAGGAGAATAGGACCATGCCCAAAATCAAAACCAATCGATCGGCCGCCAAGCGGTTTCGCAAAACCGGCACTGGCAAATATGCCTTTTCCAGATCGCATCACAGGCACATTCTGACGTCGAAAAGCCCCAAACGCAAGCGTGGGATGCGGATGGCGCAACTCATCTGCACCAGCGACATGAAAGAGGTGCGTCGCCTGCTTCCCAACGGATAAGGAGAAAGATCATGCGTATCAAAAGAGGATTCAAAGCCCGGCGACGGCGCAATAAAGTTCTGAAGCTGGCCAAGGGCTTCCGCGGTGCCCGCAGCAAGCTGTTCCGCACGGCGGCCGGCACAGTAGACAGGGCGCTCAATTACGCCTTCCGGGACCGTCGCCAACGCAAACGGGATTTCCGGCGGTTGTGGATCGCCCGCATCAATGCGGCGGCGCGCATCAACAGTCTCTCTTACAGCAAGTTTATCAACGGCCTGAAAAAGGCCAGTGTGGCGCTGGACCGCAAGGTGCTGGCCGAACTTGCCTTGTCCGACCCCGCCGGCTTTTCCAAAATTGCTGCCTTGGCCTCGCAACAGATCTAGCCCGGCATTGAAGAACCGACATCCCCAGCGATGTCGGTTCTTCAAAACCGTTTAGATCCGACCTCCCGAAGGAGATCGCCATCCGCGATGCGGCCATCCCCGAACGGCGGCCGCCGGTCACCATCCACAACCATCGAAAAAGAGACGACCGTGGAGCAGAACATCGACCCACTCTGCGCGGCAGCATTGCAAGAGCTTGAGACCGCCGCCACACCCGAGGCTGTTCAGGAAGTCAACACCAAATATCTGGGCCGCAAGGGATTGATGACCCAGATGTTGCGCTCGGTGGCCCAACTGCCCGCCGAAGCGCGTCCGGCCGCGGGCCGCCGGGCCAATCAGGTCAAGCAGCAGATCGAGGCCGCACTCCAGGCGGCCGTGGCCCGTTTGGAGGCCGCCGCACAAGGCAGCGCGGAAGGGATCGATGTCTCCCTGCCCGGCCGTAAATCCGCCCCGGGACCGCTGCACCCCCTGACCCAGATCACCCAGCGCATCTGCGATATCTTCAGCCGCATGGGCTATGAGGTGGTCGAAGGACCGGAGGTGGAGAGCGATTACTACAACTTCGAAGCCCTGAACATCCCCAAGGATCATCCGGCGCGGGACATGCAGGACACCTTCTACGTATCCGAAGACATTGTGCTGCGCACGCACACCTCGCCCACCCAGCCGCGGGTCATGGAGAAACGCCAGCCGCCGGTGCGCATCATCGCGCCGGGCAAGGTGTACCGCTGCGACTCGGACATCACCCACACCCCCATGTTCCATCAGGTGGAAGGGTTGCTGGTAGACGAAAATGTCTCGTTCGGTCATCTCAAGGGCACCCTGACCGCCTTCGTGCATCAGATGTTCGATACCCAGACGCGCCTGCGCTTCCGGCCCAGCTTCTTCCCCTTTACCGAACCGAGCGCCGAAGTCGATATCCTCTGCGTCATCTGCCGCGGCAAGGGGTGCCGGGTGTGTAAGCAGACCGGCTGGCTGGAGATTCTCGGTTCGGGCATGGTCCATCCGGCGGTGCTGGAAAATGTGGGCTACGACTCGTCGCGCTACACCGGCTTTGCCTTCGGCATGGGGGTCGAGCGCATCACCATGCTCAAATACGGCGTGGATGACATTCGCAAATATTTCGAAAACGATATCCGCTTTCTCCGGCAGTTTTGATGGACTCGCAAAAAGTGTCTCGGTGCCTGTTAACGTCATTCCCGCGCAGGCGGGAATCCAGTCTTTCCAGGAGTTTCTGGATCCCCGCCTGCGCGGGGATGACCATGAAGGATCTATGCGGCTTGTTGCGAGTTAATCAGCGTTAAAGGTAGAAGAAAAAATGAAAATTAGCTTAAGCTGGCTCCGGGAGTATGTGCCCTTCGACCTGTCCGTCGATCGGCTGGCCCACCTGCTGACCATGACCGGCCTGGAGGTCGAAGCGATTGAAGCGCGCTTCGCCTACCTGGATACGGTGGTGGTGGGCCGCATCAGCGCCGTGGCGCCCCATCCCAATGCGGACAAACTGAAGCTGTGCACCGTGGAGACCGGCCAAGGCAGCTGCACGGTGGTGTGCGGCGCGCCCAACGCCGCCGTGGGCATGCTGGCGCCGCTGGCCCTGCCGGGAAGCCATCTGCCCAGCGGCGTAACCGTGGCCGAAGGGGCCATTCGCGGCCAGAAGTCCGCGGGAATGCTGTGCAGCCAGGCCGAGCTCGGCCTGGGGCCGGACGCTGCCGGCCTGATGGTGCTGGCGCCGCATCTGTCGTTGGGTGAACCGTTGAACAAGGCCCTGGGGTTGTCCGACGCGGTTCTGGAGATCGGCCTGACCCCCAACCGTTCGGACTGCTTGAGCGTCATCGGCATCGCCCGCGAAGTGGCGGCCCTGGCTGATACGCGGATGACGAAGATCGCCGTACAACTGCCCGCGGCCCACGGCCGCATCGAAGATATAACCTCCGTGACCATCGAAGCGCCCGATCACTGCCCGCGTTATGCGGCCCGGTTGCTGGAGAACGTCACGGTGGGCCCATCGCCTTTCTGGCTCCAGGACCGCTTGCGCGCCGTGGGGCTGCGGCCCATCAACAACATCGTGGATGTCACCAACCTCGTGATGCTGGAGACCGGCCAGCCGCTGCACGCCTTTGATTTCGATCACCTGGCCGAACGGCGCATCGTGGTGCGAACCGCCAAGGCCGACGAACACTTCACCACCCTGGACGGCAAAGAGCGCATCCTGGACCCGCAGATGCTGATGATTTGCGACGGCCAGAAGCCAGTGGCCGTAGGCGGCGTAATGGGCGGCCTGAACTCGGAAATCGAAGCCGGCACCACGCGCGTGCTGATCGAAAGCGCCTACTTCAACCCCATCAGCATCCGCAAAACCGCCAAGCGGCTGGGGCTCAAAAGCGATGCCTCCCACCGCTTCGAACGGGGCGTGGACCCCCACGGAACTTGCTACGCCCTGGACCGGGCCGCCCAACTGATGGCCGAACTGGGCAACGGCCGGCTCATCGATGGAAGCATTGATGTAAAGTATGCCTTGCCCGAACCGAAGAGCATCG
>JBAQGR010000762.1:0-1670 GCA_049287895.1 Desulfatitalea sp. | reverse complement strand
CAGCCACGACAGGCGGGAAGCGTCGGTACCGGCCCAGGTGCCCTTGTGGCTACGCGGACAGAATGAGCAGCTGCTCACGCACCCCCGCGACAGCTCCAACTGAGCCACTCCCTGACACGCGAACGTGTCATCCAAGAGGTCGAGCTCGGGCCAGATGTCTAACTGGTCGCGATTCGCCACCGTGGCTGTGTGCCGGCGCCCGAGCGACAGCCCACCGCCGCGCGCCGCTCCTCGATAACCCAGACCCCGGACGCCTGCCAGTTCCACGTCGCTGTGGAAGTAACCGACCAGATCGGCGATGGTGGGTTCACCAGCCCCCCGCGCGACGAGAAGCTGCGGATACCGCTCCAACAACAGCATCTCGTTGCGAGCGCTGAGGCTGCCGCCCGCCACGACCAGCGGGGACGCAGGTCGGGTGAAGAGTCTGTCCAACAGTTCGACCAGCAGGTCGTGCTGGCCAAAGGTCACCGAGATCCCCACGATGTCCGGGCCCCACGTGGCGACCTGCGTCTCGATGTCAGCCAAGGTGACCCCCAGTTGCATGTCCATGAGGCGGACCTGGCCCATCAGCGTCGCTCGGCAGGCTCGGGCCAGGTCGGAGATTCCCAATGGGAAGCGGGGCAACGGAAACCACTCCGGGTGGTAGAGCGCGGTCAGCAGCACCCGGGGCCGCTGCAGCCGATACACCCCGTGCTCGGTGACCAGGCCGTCACCTAGCCATGTCGAGGGCTCCAGCACGGACAGCTGCCGGTCGGTCCAGACCGGCCAGGAACGAGTCCCGTGCTCCCGTCCCGACAGATCCGCGAATGTCCAGCCGCTCAGTGACCGGTCCCGCTCTGCGACCAGGAGCCGTCTGTCCAGCGTGCCGGTGAGGCTGAACCGTCCCGGCAGTTGCTGCGCCAGCAGTTCGGTGAGCGCGCCCATGGCTGTTGCCGGCACGTCACCAAGCCGGCGCAGCCAGTCCCTGCTTGGGCGGTCCTCGCCCCGCGCGTGGGCAACCACGCGGTGCAACCGCATATGAAAGGTGACCTCGTGCATGAAGAGCACCTCCTGACTATCAGCGTCGCGACATGCGACGAGGGACCCCGGGCCGACGAGGACACAGGGCGGCGCGGACGTCGAAGGGAGAGCGGCGGACGAGACCGCCGACACCTGGCGAGACGGAAGGACTGCTGACGGGAGGGGTGCCGGGTCAGAGCAGCAGCGGTAGGAGAATCTCCGCGGACAGAGCAGCGTGATCGGACAGCCCGGCCGTGCGAGGGGTCTGCAGGTAGCTGCACGAGGTCACGCAGGCGCGGTGCTCGTCGCTGAAGAAGAGGTGGTCGAACCTGTATCCCGCGCCAGAGCGGCCGAACCACGAGTGCTCGACCGCGGTCGGATGCATCAGCCGGAACGCATCGACGAGGCCGGCTGCCGGAAACGCACGGTAGAAGTCGTACTCCCAGCCCCCGAACACCCGATGGTGAGGCTGATGCCCAGGCTCGACGACGTTCAGGTCTCCGGCGACGATGAGGGGACCACCGTGGCCAAACCGCTTGCGCAACTGCGGCAACCGCCCGGCAACCTCGGCCTGCACAGCCCGCTTTGCCACGTTGCGCTCGCCCCTGGCGCCACGCGACGGGACGTACACCCCCGCGACGCCGAGGCGATGCCCCGAATCCAGCGCCACC
>JBAQGR010000761.1:0-2402 GCA_049287895.1 Desulfatitalea sp. | reverse complement strand
CAACGCAGAATTTGGGCCCGAGGGGAGGTTTTGAAACCACTTCTACGCTGAGCGCTCGGGAGCCGTGCTTGTCCTTAGGCGTCCCCCTATGGAACCACGATCAGATCACCTCTTTTCAGCCATATATCCTGCGCCAGATTCACTCCTGTGGATACATCGTCATAATCGAACTTGAAATAGCCGGGGTCGGCCAGGCCTTTGCGAAAAATTTTAATATCCCCCTTTTTGGCAAAAGGATTCAGCCCCCCGGCCATGGCCAACGCCTGCATCACCGTGACGTTTGTGTTGAGTTCGAAGCGACCGGGGTCATTCACCCGGCCGATGACATAGATAATCTGGCTGTTGACTTTGACCACGATGATACTCAAATCAACATCCGGTACATAACGGGTGAGCCTGTCCCGCAATTCAGTACTCAACTGACTGACGGTTTTGTCGGCCGCGGTCATTGGACCGACCAGCGGAAACGATATTTTGCCGTCGGGCAGCACGGTGACCATTTTGGTGAGATCCGCATTTTTCCACACGGCGATATCCAGCACATCGCCCGGACCGATCAGGTAATCACCGACGGCCGGAGTTTTGACTTCCGCCGCCAAAGCGGTGCCGGCGCTCAGACCGGCCAAAAGGACCGCGGCCAAAAGCACGGCGATTTGTTTCAAATACCCTGAGTTCATTGTTCTTCTCCCAATCATTTATTTAAATAACCCACCGGATGGCAACCACCAACAACCCGCCGAACGCAAACTGTTTTATGCGCCGCAACTCGCCGCGCAATTCACCAATGAGCACTTCAAAAACGAAAAAAAGCACCATGATTTTAGTGGCCGAAAAGCCCAGGTAAGACTTCAAGACTCCCGCCTCCGGCAGATTGGGCGCGACCACCGCCACAAAGAGGATCAAAAAATCCAATGGGGATGCTTCGTAGCCCGATTGCCGGCGGGTTGTTTTCAACGTGAGCAGGGCAAACAGGACTAAAACCCCAAACGAGAGGTTGAAAGCAATGATGAATTTTTGGGGTATCCAGCTGTATGGGTGCTGTTCGCCGAAATAGATGAGCAGCGGCACGAAAAAGTAGACCAAGGCGCGCAGCACCATATCCCCGAACCACGGCTTGCCCAGTTCTGCTAATGCCAGGGCCGCCGCCAGCGCAAGGGCCACGAGGGCCGTGTACCCCGGCAGGCCGGCAGGCATGGTACTAGCCGCTACCAGCACCAGCAGAAAACCGTTTTCCATCGCGGCCTGAGAAACTTTGATCGTCAGGCCTGCTTCCTTGACATGCATCTTGAGCTTGCTTTTAATGACCCGGTCGATCGTTCCCGGCCGCTCCAAGCGCCAGCCTTTCTTCTCGGCCATGCTCAGCAGCGTAATAGTCCCGGTACAAAAACCCAGGTAGCCCATCAGCAGCAGCCACTGCGACTGAAACCTCAAAACAAACGCGGCTGTAACCATTACGGATTGCAACAGATAGATGATAAAAACAGCTTCCCGATGGTACAAATTGAGCCTTAACAATTTATGATGCAGGTGGTTCCTATCCGCCTTGAAAGGGGATCGACCGTTGGCCAACCTTTCGATGATCACCATGCTGGTATCCATGACCGGCAATCCCAGCAACAACAGGGGGAAAAAGGGGCTGAGCGGTGAATTTCCCCGGCTGATGGCAATCAACAGGGTGGCTGCCAGAAAACCAAGCAACTGGCTGCCGGCATCGCCCATAAAGACCCTGGCCGGGTGGGAATTGAAGCGCAGGAATCCAAAAATCGCCCCCACCGTGGCGACAGCCAGTTGCGCGATGGCATAGTGCTGGCCCCGATAGGCCACGAAGCCGATACAGACAAAACTCATCAGCATGATGCCGCCGGCCAGGCCATCCAATCCGTCGGCCAGGTTGACGGCATTGGTTACCGCCAGGATCATCAAAAAAGTCAGCAACAACACCGACCATTCGGGAAGCAGATAACCGGCCGGTAAAAGGCTGTCCAAGTTGCCGATCTTCAAATCACCGCCGACCACCACCACGGCGCCAGCAATCATCTGGCCCGCGAACTTGGCGCGATAACCCAGATCCATGATGTCGTCGAGCATGCCGAACAGAACGATCACCAAGGCCCCTATCAGGATTGATATGGCCGCTTGATCCTTGACCGCCCACAACAGCACCGGAATCAACGCCCCTACTGCCATGGCGATTCCCCCGACCCTGGGGATGGGCGCATCGTGCACTTTACGCGCGGAAGGCAGATCCACGCAGCGGATCTGTTGCGCATATCGCCGCAAAATGGGGATTAAGGTAAGGGTCGTGAACATTGAAAAGAGCAGTGTGGAAAGATAAAGCATCAGGCCATTATCCCATTATCTGCTTTACTCCCATTTTGGGCCACAACTTCTAATAGTTGCAG
>JBAQGR010000760.1:0-4204 GCA_049287895.1 Desulfatitalea sp. | reverse complement strand
GTGCGCGACCGATCCGGCCCAACTTGCCGGGCATCGACCTGCCCGGCATCTTCTCGTTGCGCACCATTCCGGACAGCCGCCAGATCGTAGAATGGATCGAACAATACCAGGCGCGCCAGGCGGTAGTGGTGGGCGGCGGCTACATCGGCATGGAGATGACCGAAAACCTGCACGCCCGCGGTATGCAAGTGACCGTGGTGGAACGCTTGCCCCAGGTCATGCCCCTGCTCGATCCGGAGATGGTGGCCCCTGTTCACAACACCTTGATCACGCACGGCATTACGCTGTACCTGAACAATGGCGTCGCCCGCTTTGAAAAAGGCCAGGGGCACCGTATCCAGGTCGCTCTGAATGATGGCCGGCCGATCGAGACCGATTTGGTGATTATGTGTATCGGCGTGCGACCGCACATCAGCTTGGCGCAGAATGCCGGCCTGACCATCGGCGCCGGCGGCGGAATCCAGGTGGACGCCCAAATGCGCACCAGCGATGCGCATATCTGGGCCGTAGGCGATGCCGTCGAAGTCGAAGATGTGGTCACCGGACAAAGGGGCGTGGTGCCCCTGGCCGGTCCGGCCAACCGCCAGGGTCGCATCGCCGCCGATACGATCATGGGCCGCGACAGCGCCTTTCGCGGTGTGCAGGGCACATCGGTGGTGGGTGTTCTGGATCTTGTGGTGGCTTTTACCGGCGCCAGCGAAAAAGCGCTCAAGCGGTTGGGCATGTGGGCGCAAATGGAGAAGATCTACCTGCACCCCGGCCATCACGCCGGCTACTATCCAGGCGCCGCCCCCATCACTTTCAAGCTGATTTTCGCCAAAACGGACGGCCGCATCATCTGGGCCCAGGCCGTGGGCCGGCAGGGAGTAGAAAAACGGATCGACGTGATCGCCATGGCCATCCAGAAAAAGGCCACCGTGTTCGATCTGGAAGAGACTGAATTGTGCTACGCGCCCCAGTTCGGCTCGGCCAAAGACCCAATCAACATGGCCGGCATGATCGCCGCCAATGTGCTGCGCGGCGACGTCCGTCTGGCTCATTGGGAGGAAGTGGAGAAAAGTGACGCGCTCTTCCTGGATGTGCGTGATATTAAGGAGTACAACCAGGACCATCTGGAGAAGGCCGTCCACATTCCCTTGGACGAGCTGCGTCACCGCATGGACGAATTGCCCAGGGATCGCCCCATCTGGACCTATTGCTTCGTGGGCCAGCGCTCCTATTATGCGGCTCGGGCCCTGGCCCAGCATGGCTTCGACGTCAAAACAATCAGCGGCGGGTTCAAAAGCTTTTTACTGCATGAAGGGATCAAATACCTGTAGTTCGTCGGCCCATTATCTCAATCTTGACATAGCAACACCCTTTAGGCATACTTGCTGAAAAACAAGTTCTTTTGTCTTACGATCACCGGTAGATCATCACCGATCACCATTCACCAAGGAGTTGTCATGGCCGAAAAAGTTGGACCGACCGTGCTGGGCAGGATTGTAGGCGCGATTTTCATCATTGCCTGCGTCGTGGGTGCCGGATACCTGTTCCGAGGGACACTCTTTCCTAAGACACAACCCAAGGGTGTCAACATCGACCTTTTCAACAAGCAGAACGCCGAGGGGCCCGAGGCCGTTGATCCCACCGGCATCACCACGGTCAAGGAGTACAAGTACGTGCCGGAGCAGAAGCTGCCGCCGGTCCAGGGCACCAGCAACTACAAGTGGGACGCCAAGGAAAAGATTGTCCAGTTCCCGATCAATGTATGGATCGGCTGGCTGCCCATCGTGGCCGCGAACAATGGTTTTGCCCCCAACGAACAGAGTATCTTCTACAAGAAGTATGGGTTCAAGGTGAACCTGAAACTCATTGACGATCCGGTGACGGCGCGCGACGCTTTTGCTTCGGGCGAAAGTCACATCCTGTGGGGAACACTGGACATGATGGCCCTCTTTGCGCCGGAGCTGATGCGCGACTCGCGAACGGCACCCCGGATCTTCCAGCAGATCGACTGGTCCAACGGCGGTGACGGGATCGTGGTGCGCAGTTCCATCGGCAGTGTCAAGGAGCTGAAGGGCAAAACCATTGTCTATGCGCAGAACAGCCCGTCCCAGTACTTCATCAACAACTTGCTGCTCAATGCCGGCTTGCAGCCGGGCGAAGTGAACCACAAGTTCACGGCTACGGCCTTTGAGGCGGCCACGGCATTTGTATCAGACCTCAAAATCGACGCTTGCGTATCGTGGGCGCCCGATATCTACAACATCCCCGAGAAGGTGAAGAACACCCGCATCCTGACCACCACCTCGGAGGCCAACAAACTTATCGCCGATGTATGGGCCGCGCGCGCGGATTTCGCCAAGGACCATCCGGAAATCATCGAGGGTCTTGTGGCTGGAATCTTTGACGGCATGCGCGCCCTGAAAGACGATACATTCAAGGGACAGGCATTCCAGTGGATGGCGGACGGCTACGGCATGGCGGTTGATGATATCAAGGGCATGCAGAACGATGCCCACAGCACGAACTTTGCCGAGAACAAGGAGTTCTTCCTGAATGCCAACTCGCCCTCCAACTTCGAGCGCACGTGGAAAAACGTTACCTTTGTCTACAAGGAGCTCGGCCTCATTGCCACACCGACCCGCTTCGACGAGGTCATGGACTTTTCGGTCCTGAAAAAGCTGGATGCAGCCGGGGCCTTCGCGGACATGAAGAACGAGTACATGTCTTCCTTCTCACCCGCTTCGTACCAGACGGTTCAGGCCGAGAAGCCGATCCTTACGCAAACGATCCGGATCAATTTCTACCCCAACAGCGCCAACATCTTCGAGCCGCAGCACGACGAACTGGGCAACCCACTCAAGAACACGCTTTACGACCCCAACGCGACGGCCACGATCGAGAAGGTCGGCCGCCTCGCCGGCCAGTATGAGCGGGCCGTGATCGGGATCGCGGGCCACACCGACAACTCCATGAAGGGCCGAGCGCCGCGGGCCGGGGTGGAACAGCTGTCGCTGGACAGGGCCCAGGCCGTAAAGGACGCGCTCATCGCCAAGTACAAGTTCGATCCCAACAAATTCGTGGTGGAGGGAAAGGCGTGGGATGAGCCGGCGGATCCCGCTGACCCGATGAACCAGGCGCTGAACCGGCGCGTGGAGATCTCGGTCTACCCGCCGGAGAAGTAATCGGCAACCTCAAAAAAAACAAGAAACTCAAGGTGAGTAGTACAGGGAGCGGTTGCGCATGGGGCTGCTGGTACGCAACAAATCTGCACCTGACGGCACGGAGCAGCAGGCCGGATCGGTCGGCAAGAAACCGGAGACCGGCACACTCCTCGATATCCGTGAGGATGTCGGGATCGGTACACGGGTTGTTCTGGGCGTTATCCCGGTGGCCGCGCTTATCCTGCTCTGGTACTGGTTGACCGCGGGCAAGGCGGAAGTCCGGGTCATCTCTCCCCTGATCCTGCCCTCGCCCGGCGAAGTCGTGCGATCCTTGCACAGCCTTTGGTTTGAGGCCGAGCTGAGCCGCAGCATTGTCGCCAGCACCATGCGCGTGGTGATCGGCTTCCTGATCGGCTGCGCCATTGCCTTTCCCACCGCCATCCTGATGGGGTCATTCTCCAAAATAAAGGCGCTACTGGCGCCGAGCACAATCTTCCTCGCCTACCTCCCGATTCCAGCGCTCGTGCCCCTGACCATGAGTCTCTTTGGCATCGATGAACTGCAGAAGATCATGTTCCTGGCCCTGGCCTTTTTCATCTACCTTGTGCCCCTCTTTGTCAAATCAGTCGAGGAGGTTGACAACGTCTACTTGCAGACAGCCGCCACACTGGGCGCTAAGCGCTGGGACGTTGTCCGCCGGGTGCTCTTTCCCATCGCCTTTCCCCAGATCATCAACGCCATGCGACTGGGTTTTGGTGTGGGCTGGACCTACATCATCCTTGCGGAAATGGTGGCTGCTGACCGCGGCTTGGGCCAGATCATCATCATCGCCCAGCGCCGCGGGCCACGCGAGCACATTTACCTGGTGTTGGTAGCGATCGTGGTCATCGCTTATCTCACAGACAAGCTTTGGGTGCATTTACACCGGGCCCTCTTCCCCTATGTGAGGTCCCGATGAGCGAACCCGAGAAGCAGGCGAAACAGCCCGTCGTTGAATTCAAAAATGTCAGCAAAATATGGAACCCTGGCACACCCAGCGCCTTCAAGGCCCTGGA
>JBAQGR010000759.1:0-8138 GCA_049287895.1 Desulfatitalea sp. | reverse complement strand
AGTCGCATGAAACGATACCTAAGCGAGCCTATCCGAAAGGATCTGAAAGAAAAAATCGTTCTGCTCTCCGGGCCAAGGCAAGTGGGCAAAACCACCTTGGCCAGGCAGCTGACCTCCTCCCATGTCTATTTGAACTACGACGCGGCGGCCGACCGCCGGATCCTTCAGGCCCAGGAGTGGGACCGGGATAGCGAACTGGCGGTTTTTGACGAGCTTCATAAGATGAAGCGCTGGAAAGCATGGATCAAGGGCATTTTCGATACCGAAGGCACCACACCGCAACTGCTCGTCACCGGTTCGGCGCGGCTGGAAACCTACAAAAAAGGCGGCGACTCCCTGGCCGGCCGATTCTATTCTTATCGCCTGCATCCGTTGACGGTGCACGAGATATGCTCATTCCTTGAGGATTCTTCGCAAACGGCGCTGAACAAACTGCTGGCGCTTGGTGGCTTCCCGGAACCCTATCTGAAAAACAGTGAGGCTTTCGCCAAACGGTTCCGTAGGATGCATAGCGACACGATTGTCCGGGAAGATCTCCTGGATTTGGAAAAAGTGCGCGATATCAAGTCCATCGAAGTTCTGATCGATCTGTTGCGGAGCCGCGTCGGATCGACCACTTCATATACTTCGCTGGCCAACGATCTTCAAGTATCGATCCATACGGTGAAGCATTGGCTGCAAATCCTGGAAAATCTCTATATCGTTTTCAGCGTCCACCCTTACCATAAAAATATCGCCCGCAGCCTTTTGAAAGAGTCAAAATACTACTTGTACGACACCGGTGCAGTTGAAGGCGACTTGGGGGCCAAGCTGGAAAATGTCGTCGCCTGCGCGTTGTTGCGCCAATTGCATTTTATAGAGGATACCACCGGCAGCAGAGCCGAGCTGCACTATCTCCGGGACAAAGACAAAAACGAGGTCGATTTTCTGTTAATGCTCGACAACAAGCCCGTGTTGATGGTCGAAGTCAAGGTCGGCGGCGACGAAGGTTTTTCGCCCGCACTGTTCCGCTTTCAAGGCTACCTGAATCAGGCCCAACCGTATCAGATCGCCTATGACCTTACCCGAAAAAAGACAAAGGGCGAAGCAAGAATGCTGCCCGCCCATGAATTCTTGAAAGATTTGCCGGCGTTGCTGCCCCCTAACGGGCTTTCGCTTTAAACCATCCCTTTGAAGGCAAAGAAGGTCAGCGACAGCAGGCCGGCCGTGATCAAGCCAATGGCGGTATCCTGAAGCGGTTTGGGCACGCGAGCCAGCAGGATGCGTTCGCGCACGCCGGCAAAAAGGATCAGGGCCAGACCAAAGCCGACCGGATAGGCAAAGGATGAGACCAGCATCTGTAAAAAATCATACTCTTCATTTACGTTGATCAGGCAGACGCCCAGCACTGCGCAGTTGGTGGTAATCAGCGGTAGATAGATTCCCAGGCCGGAATAGAGAACCGGAATGCTTTTCTTCAAAAACATCTCCACGAACTGCACCAGGGCAGCAATGACCAGAATGAAGACGATGGTCTGAAGGTAAACCAGATCGTAGGGAACCAGAATGAACTTGCGAGCCATCCAGGTCATGACACCGGCCAGCACCAGCACGAAGACCACCGCCATGGCCATGCCCGTGGCCGTTTCCATCCTTTTGGAGGTGCCCAGGAACGGACAGTTGCCTAAATACTGGATCAACAAAATATTGTTGAGCAGGATGCAACTGATGGTAAACAGGAAAAGGTCGTTTGCGCTCATTGAGATCTCCTATTTTTTCCCCAGCATGTTCATGACACAGAGCATCAGACCCAGGCAGACGAATGCGCCGGGCGCTTCGATTATGAAGGAGAAAGGCTGAAAGGCATCTCCAAATATATTATTGAAGTTGTAAGAAAAAAGGAATGGGATCGAGCCCACCAAACTGCCGGTTCCCAGTATTTCGCGAACTGCCGCCAAAGATCCCAAGGCCATGGTGTACCCCATACCCATGCCCAAGCCGTCCATGATGGAACGAAAAATATTGTTTTTATACGCGAATGCTTCGGCGCGGCCTAACGGAATACAATTGACCACGATCAAGGGGATAAAGATGCCCATTTTCTCGTAAAGGCCGTAAGTATAAGCTTGCATCATCAGCTCGACGATAATCACGAAGGTGGCCACGATGATGATAAAGCAGGCAATGCGCACTTTGGAAGGAATCACTTCGCGCAGGGCTGAAATAAGAATGTTGGAGCAGACCAGCACGAAGGTGAGGGCTATGCCCATGCCGACGCCATTTTCCACCGATTTGGTCAAAGCCAGGGTCGGACACAAACCAAGCACCAGGCGGAAGGGCGGGATTTCGTTCCACAACCCTTTGGTAAACTCTTGAACAATGGTTTTGGCCATAGTGAACTCCTACTTCTTGACCGTTTTCAGACCTTCGATAATCTGTGATTTCAGTTCTTTGTAGAGGGTGCCCGCCTGGCTAACCCCGTCGGCCACCCCGCGCGAGGTGACCGTGGCCCCGCTGAGGGCATCGATCTGGCCGCCGTCGCTCTTGACCTTGAAACTCTCCATCAACGGTTTGCCCTTGAATTGGTCTGTGAATACCGGATCGGTCTTGGCCCGCGATCCCAGGCCCGGGGTTTCAGCGTGGGTGGTGATGCCCACGCCGGCGACCTGATCGGTTTCAAGATCGACGCCGATCATCAGGCCGATGTCGCCGCCGAAGCCCTTGCCCTTGCTCTCGAAGGCCACGAATTTTTGCTTGCCGTCCACGATACCCACGAAAATGGTGCGTTCTTCCTTGGTGCCGGCGTTGAGTTTGAAATAGATTTCGGTGGGATCGTTGCTGACGTTGGGCAGCACCGCCATGACGGCCGGACCTTTAACGAACTTGAGCTGCTGCGTCTCGATGCGTTCCTTGGTCATATCGCGCAGAAAGGCCAACGATCCACCGGATATGAGGCTCAAGAATGTTAACACCACGACCATACTGATCATCTCTTTCATCTTAGGCCGCCTTTCCCAGAGCTTTGGGTCTGATTTTGTCGATAAGCGGGTTGATCAGATTGATGACCAGGACAGCATAGATAACACCGTCCGGGTAGGCGCCGATATTACGGATCAGCATGACCATCAATCCGCCCATGGCACCGTAGATCAGCATCGGAAGCGTATTGACCGGCGATGAACTGTCGTCCGTGATCAGGAAGAAGGCGCCGATCAGGGTGTTGCCGGCGAACAGATGGAACAGGGGGCTCGCGTACTTTTCGGGGTTCGCCATGTAAAATAACCCGGCGGTCACGAGCAGTCCGGCAATAAAGGCGACCGGCATCTCCCACCGCACAAAGCCGCGGGCGATCAAATAGATTCCGCCGATGGTTAACGCCAACCCGCAGCCGGCACCGATGCCGCCGACTTGGTGTCCGATCAGCAGATCGCCAAGGTTCAAGGATGCAACGCTTTCGGGACCGAAGGCTTTTAGCGCCACCAGGGGGTCGTATCCGGGAAAATCGAAATGATAATTGAGCAATTGGGCATCGAAGTCGAAGTACTTTTTCCATGCGATCATCAGGATGGCGTAGGCGAGCACCGCCGGATTGAAGGGATTGCCACCGATGCCGCCGAAGATCTGCTTGCCGATGAGAATGGCCACGAAGGTGCCGGTAATCACCAGCCACCATGGCGCCGCGGCCGGCAGCAGCATACCGAAGAGCAGGCCGATAAGAGCCGCATTGCCGTCGCCCACGGTGTTGGGCCGTTTGGAAACGGTGGTGATCAGCCATTCCCAACCGATGGCGCTGGAGACCGCCATGCAGACGACGGCCAGGGCGGGCACGCCGAAAACCGAAATCCCCATGAGCACCGCGGGCAGGGCCGCAACGATGGTGTTGAAATTGCGCTCGGGCACCGCACTGCCGTTGTGCCAGAAGGGCGCATGGGAAACGAGGAGCTTATATTGACTATTCATTGGTTTCTTCCTCCGCCGGGACGAGGCGCGCAAGTTCGAATTTGGCCATCTTGATGTACTGGAGGATCGGAATGCGGGAGACACAGACCAGGCTGCACAACCCACACTCTACGCACGAGTACAGATCATAAAGATCGGCACCATCCTGGTACTGGCCGGCTTCCAGAAAGCGCACCAGCATGTTGACGGCCATACGGGACGGGCAGACGCGGACACACTCGCCGCAGTTGATGCAAGGATAGTCGCTGGAGAGGATGATTTCGGCGCTCTCTTGAACCATGATGGCATCGGTATCGGCCTGGACGGGCTGATCTTCGGAATAGACCGCTGTGCCTGTCATGGGGCCGCCGAAGATCAGGCGGTCGCGGTCATTGAGCGTAATGTTCAGCCGCTTCAAAATTGTACCGATAGGGGTGCCGATGCGGGCCGAGACCAAATGCTTGTTGCCGCGCTTGTCCAGAACGGTGAGCATCTTTTCGAGGGGCACGCGACGTTCGGCGACCGCTTTACCGATGGCGGCCACTGCTTCGGCGCGCAGGAAGAGGACGCCTTGGTTTGCAAACGTTTGCCCCTGGTCCAAAATGCGGCCAAACAACTGGTAGAATAGCATCAGCGGTTGGGCTGACGGAAAGGTGTTGGGCACGGCTTTGACTTCGGCGCCGAAATGGCCGTCAAAGTTCTGAAAACTCTCACCCGGAACGGCCAGAATGATCTTCTCGATGCCGGTCGTTTGCTTCAATAGGTGAATACCTTTTTCCACCGCGGCGGTTTGGCTCTTGAGCACATACAAGTTGCTGTCCACCAGCAGGTCGGTGTCACCGCCATATACAACGATGGTATGAATTGGTTTGTTGGGGTCGGTCAATTGTTCGAGGGCCGGGGCGCCGGGAGCGCCCGAAAGGTAAGCGACCAGGGCCACAAGGTCGATTTGGCCACATGTCTGGGCGAATTGATCGTCCCACTCGTCTCTGGCTTCGACAGCAATCGCAATGGCCGTATATTTGCGGCCGTAGTCGCCCAGATGGGTATTGAGGGATTTAATGGTGCCCGTGACCGTGGAGACCACGGCCGGACCGGGCGTGTCGTCCCACGTCAAGCGCTGCCCTGTTTTCACGCGTATCCCGGGTTTGAGGCTCGATGACGGGGTGGGACCCATCTCCCTGGGCAGCAGCAGGGTCGCGGTGGCCGGCAGGGTCACCGCGACCGGTTGGGGAAAAACGGTGCTCAACAGTTCGTAGTTGAACTTGGGCTTGGCGTAGCCGAAAATGGGTTTGGATAGCATGGCTTAACCTTTACTGGGCTGCGACGGTACACTGCAAAGGGATGGAACCACTCACTCCTCCGACATCCCAAGGAAGTTACAAGACATGGCACTTGGAGCAGTTGTCCGCTCCGGACTGGGGGCCCTTGCCATATTGCTCGTGGCACTGGATGCACTGAGCATGAAAAGCATCCGAGCGCTTCATGATCTCGGGCTTCTCGATTTCGGCTTCGTCGCTGTGACAATCCAGGCACGATTCGGGAATTTTGCTTCCCTCGGGCCGGGGGGGGTGGCACATGCCGCAGGAGACCGGTGCGATCTCCTCGCCGCCATGGGGGTGATGGCAGTCGGTGCATGCCAGCGAATAGCCCTTGACGCTGGCATGGGTTTGGTGGTCAAAAAGGACCTTGCCCGCATTGGTTTGATACATCAGGCGGATCGGTTCCTCGGGCACTGGGACCGGGAAGGCGGCGTAACACACAATGGCGATTAGCAGGAGCTGGACCGCCACGCCGTACATGATCAGTCGGTGCTTCTTTGAAGTCATCTGCGCAAGTTCCTTATTTAAAAATGGGAAGGTTACCCCGAGCGCTGAAAAACCAAGACATCCGAATAACATAACGATTTTTGGCTTTCAAGCCTATTATTCTAATCCTCATGAAATCATTAAAAATAATTGCAAAAAGAATTTAAAGCCGGCTGTGCATGCCGGCGGAGCGGCTTGCTGCCAAGCAGCGATGCCTGAAAGGAAGCGAAGATCATGACCGAGACGGCCGTTTTTAACCGTTTGGAGAGCTTTACCAGTGACGACTCTTGTTTTGCCTGCGGGTCGCAAAACCCCTTTGGACTGCATATGCGGCTATCTACCAACGATAAAATCGTCATGGCCGAGACCACCGTGCCAGGGCATCTCTGCGGTTGGGGCCATCTGATTCATGGCGGCATCATCACGACCTTGCTGGATGAGACGATGAGCTGGGCGGCGATCCATCTGCTGAAGCGTTTGATCCTGACACGCACCATGCAGGTGGAATTCGTGCTTCCGGTGGCGCCGAACACCACGGTGCGCACGGAAGGATACATCGACCAGCAGATCAAGAATACCGAGGCCCTGGTCAGCGCTGTGCTCTATGATGAGCACAATCAGGTTTGCGCGCGATCCTCAGGACGATTTGCCTTGTTGAGCGCCAAAATGATGCGTCGCATGAAGATCATGAACGAACAGACCATTGCCGATTTCGAGAAGCGGTACGAGAGCGCCGGGTGAATGCAATAGTTAACGGCAAGGCTACATTTGTAAACAGGCCGGAGCCTGTTCAGCCGCCGCGCGGCGGGGGGATAGAAGTCATGAGCGTTTTTTACCGGCAAAATTTGTGGCGTTGGCGGCCAACGGTGACAAAAGCGTAACCCATTGGTGCAAAAAGCGTTCTTTTAGTGGTCTCACAATCCGCTTGACCTCTGCTTTAAGATGAAATATCAATAGCCCCAGTTTTTTGGCACAGAAAGTGCTGTAGCATCCCACAGGTTTCTATCGTCGCTATTTTTCTGAGTTATGGATATTGAAATAGGGTTTTAACAAACGAAGGCATCCGAAAATCGCGGAATCGCTTTCGAGTATAGTATCGCGTTAAAGTGGCTTCATCTTCTTGTTTCAGAACGTTTGCGGGGCAGCAGTGGTTCCTGAGGTGGAAATTGAGCGGCAATGGATGGAAGGACGTGCAGCGTGGATAGAACCATTTAGACCAGCGACATTCGTTTTTTCCTCCGAATAAATACTCTCATTTTCCCCCAAATGGCCTGCCTGTTTCCAACAGGATGGTAGCAGTATACCTGCGCCCTAAAATTTACGAGCGTCTTGGGCTCCGGCCGAAGACGTCCGTGCGAAAAAGTATTGTGTAGTGCAATAGCGGTAACCTGTTGCCAAAGGAGGTAGACATTGGTCTCGTATTTTGTCGACGGTGGTCTCTTTATGTACCCCATTCTGGCGGTTTCGATCATTGCCGTGGCCATGTTCATGGAAAGAGCGGCGTTTCTCTACATCCGGTTGAAGCTGAACATCGACACGGCCTTTAAAAAAGTACTTGTCTCCCTGGAGAAGGAGAGCTTTCGCGGTGCTTTGGAAGAGTGCTCCAAATTGCAGAGCCATCCCCTGGGCACCATTCTCAAAGCCGGTCTGCTCAAGGCCGATCGCAAGGACCAGGAGATCGAACGCGCCATGGAAGAAAAGATTCTCAGCGAAATTCCGCGGGTCAAGGCGCGCATCAATCTATTCACTTTGTTCGCCAACATCGCCACATTGCTGGGGTTGCTGGGCACCATTCAGGGCCTGATTCTCGCTTTTCAAAGCGTCAATAGCGCCGATGAAGCCATGAAACAGCATGTTCTGGCCCAGGGCATCTCCATGGCCATGCTGACCACGGCCTTCGGACTGATCGTGGCGATTCCATGCCTGGTGGGGTATTACATGCTCAACAACCGTGGCGATTTTCTGGTCGACAAGATCGAGGAGAAGGCCTTGGGCTTGGCCAACACCTTGGCATCCATGAAGCAGAAGAGGGCGGTCGATGGCGCAACTCGGTAAAAATAGAAAGCGTATGGAAGAGGATACGGAATTGAATCTGATTCCGATCATGAACGTCTTCATGGTGATGATCCCCTTTTTGCTGATGTTCGCGACGTTTTTCCATCTCAAAGCCATCAATACTTCCATCCCGGTGCATGGTGTCGCCTCTGCCGACACTGAAAACAAGCCGGCTAAGGAAGCGATTAAAATCACGGTCGTTCTGGAGCTCAAGGAGCGCGAGATTCGGATCTCGGCCCTGTCCAGTCAGTTGAGCGCGGCGGAATTGGCCGAATTCGAGGTGGCGCTGAACCGACCGGCCGGTGGAGATCTTTCCGTAATGGCTTTAGGCGACTATCTCCAGCGGGTCAAGGTGCG
>JBAQGR010000758.1:0-1715 GCA_049287895.1 Desulfatitalea sp. | reverse complement strand
GCATCGCGGTCACCAGCACCCGCAAGGGGGTGGTGGTGAAGACAAGGAGCGGCTACGTGCCGCAGTCATGACCCGGACCCCTGGTCCGGGTCGAACTGGAGGTTGCCCGTGAGATATTTCGCGCTGTCGTGTGTCGTCGTGAGTCTGGCCGCCGGCGGCTGCGCCAGCAAGAACTTCGTTTCCCGCGAGGTGGGGGAAGTCAACACCAAGGTCGACACCTTGACCACCGAGGTCGAGAAGACCCAGGAGCGGGTTCGCCGCTCCGAGGTCCGGATCGACGAGGTAAACCAGCAGGCTACCGAGGCCAAAGGGTCGGCCCAGGTGGCCCTCGCCAAGGCCACGGAGGCCGAGAGGGCCGCCAAAGGCAAGCTCATCTACACGGTGACTCTCTCCAACGACAAGGTGACGTTTCCGGTCAACAAGGCCGAGGTGAGCGAAGACGCCAAGGCGGTCATCGACCAGGCCATCGCCCAGCTCAAGGCCGAGAACCGAGGCGTCTACTTCGAGATCGAGGGCCATACTGACGCCTCGGGCGCCGACGAGTTCAACCAGAAGTTGGGTGAGGAGCGGGCCCAGGCGGTGCGCAACTACCTCCACAACCAGCACGTGATCGCGCTGAGCCGCCTGGAGGTCATCTCCTTCGGCAAGGCGAAGCCGGTGGCGGACAACAAGACGAAAGCGGGGCGGGCCCAGAACCGGCGCGTGGTGATCAACGTCCTCGAGTAGGCTCGGCGCTTCGGGGTGGGCGTGGCTCACCCCTGGGGACCGGAATAGCGGGGGGTGCAAGGAGGTATCCCATATGGAGCGACCTCTCCCAGGGGTTGGCTAAGGTGAGGGCCGGCGAGCCGGGAGCCGGGGGAGTGGACCCCATCGAAGCCCAACTCCTGGAGAAGGCGCAGCGGGGGAACGCCTTTGCCTTCGAGGAAATCGTGCGGCGTTACCAGCGGCAGGTGTATGCCACCGCGGTCCGGATTGTTCGGCGCCACGACTTGGCCGACGACGTGGCGCAGGATGCGTTCCTCAAGGCCTACCAGGCCCTCCGCCGCTTCGACACCCGGCGCCCCTTCGGCCCCTGGATCCGCCGCATCGCCGCCAACCTGGCCATCAACCACGTGCGGTCTCCCGAGGCTCGCGAGGACGGTCTGCCCGAAGACCACGACCTCACGCCGTCGCCACGGGCGGGACCCTTGGGCGCGCTGCTGGAAGGAGAAGCTCAGGACGTGCTGGCCAAGGCCATGGCAGGGCTTCCGCCCGAGCAGCGAGCCGTCTTCGCCCTGCGGGTGTTCGAGGAGCTGTCCTATCAGGAAATCGCCGAGTCCCTCGGCGTCCCGGTGGGCACCGTGATGAGCCGACTGTCCCGAGCTCGCGACAGGCTGCATCAGGTGATGGCGCCCTACCTGGGAGCATCCGTTCGTCCCGCCAGGGGCGTGTCATGACCGGCCACCTGGTCGAGATGCTGTCACCGTATGTCGACGGTGAGCTGTCGCCCGGCGAAGTGCAGGCCGTGGAGATGCACCTGCGGGACTGCGTCCTGTGTACCCGACGGCTCGCCGAGCTGACGACCGTTGACGAGATGGCTCGGGGGCTCGAGGTGGAGGCTCCTGCGGGCTACTTCGAGACCTTCCCCGCGCGGCTGCGCGAGAGGCTTCCAGAGCGGACACCGGCGCCCCGTCGGCTGCCGATGTGGGCGCTGGCCGGGGCTGCGGTGCTGTTGG
>JBAQGR010000757.1:0-2726 GCA_049287895.1 Desulfatitalea sp. | reverse complement strand
GTTGTTGACCGTCGCGCCGCTATTGGGCTGCGCCGGACTTTTCCGCCCGCCCCTATCAGTGGAATACAACCGGACCACCCAGGTGTACGAAGCGGGTGGTCCCTATGAGAAGGTGATCCGGGCCTGCGCCAAAGGGCGCAAGGATATCGATGCCTTTGAGCGGAGATGCCCCCAAGGATCCCGGTGCCGCCAAGAAGAAAATCCCGGCGAAACCAATGACATCAAAAGCGGTTACGACTACCTGGAGGCCGCTTCCTATTACAAGTTGGGCCAGTTTCAGAAGGCCTACGATATCGCCGCAAGACCCGAATACGAATATCGGAAACAGATGCGCAACCTTCTGGGCGACATCCATATCGCCACGGGCAAAGATGAAAAAGCCGCCCGGGAGTATTTTTATCTGCTGTTTCTGGGCGACCCGGAGGGCGCAGCGCGCCTGCTGCCGCCCCTGGCCGCGGATATCGACCGTTTGACGTTAAACCACCAGACGCCCCACCTGTTGAACTTGCGCGCGTCCCTCCACGAGCGAAAAAACGACATACAAAGCGCCCTGCGCGACTACGCCGCTTCCATCGGCGCCGACCCCCGGCAAGTCCACGCCTACCTAGAACAGGCGAGAATCTATACCCATACCGGGATGCCGGAAAAAGCCATGGCCGAGCTGAATACGGCGGCGGCCATCGATCGCAGCAACAAAGACTACAGCGACAAGCGGATGGATGAACTCCAGATGGCCACCATCTACTTCAAACGCGGACGCCTGCGCCAACAAATGGGCAATCTCGAGGGAGCCCGGGACGATCTCGTCATCAGTGTCCAGAAAAGCAACGATTCCCTTCAGATCGCCCGCGCGAATCATGAAATAGGCGTGACCCACGAAAAGTTGGAGAACCTGGATCGGGCCATTGAGGCTTACAAGCGGGCCACCGCCATCCCCGGGTTCGCCGATCCGTGGTACCGGCTGACCATCTGCTATGCCCAAAAAGGCATGCCCAAGGAGGCCAACGACGCACTTGTCGCCCTTGCCTCCATCGACCCGCAACGCGCGGATGAGCTGTCGAAAACCCTGAAGGAATTAGCACTGCTGGATTAGACTTGCCGCTGTCGGCTGCGTGGTATGGTTCGCCGGCTATTTCTTATTGAAGATGTCGTCCAGGGCCTTGGAGAGCACGGCCACGGAGAAGGGCTTGGGCAGGAATCTCTGGGCCCCGGCGTTGAGGATCTCCCGGGCCGGGCCGTCCAGGGTAAAGCCGCTGCACACGATCACTTTGAGCTGGGGCAACAGCTCCATGAGTTTGGGATAGATCTGGTTGCCGCCCATGTCGGGCAAAATGACATCCAGAAGGGCGAAATCGATATGGTCTTTATAGGTGCGGGCGATGTGCAGGGCTTCGCGGCCCGATTTGGCCTCCAGGACGCGGTAGCCCAGCTTTTCCACGATGGCCCGGTTTACTTCCATGACCAGGTGCTCGTCTTCCACGATCAGGGCCGTGCCGGTGCGCTGGACTTGCTGGGCGCTTCTCTTTTCGGCCTCTTCCCGGGCCACCTGGGCACCGGGCAGATAGATGGAGACGACGGCGCCGCTGCCCGGTTCGGAATCGACATAGACATTGCCGCCATGCTTTTTGACGATGCCGTAAACAGCGGCCATGCCGAGGCCGCGGCCCTGGAATTTGGTGGTGAAAAACGGTTCGAAGATGCGGGCGCGGGTGCGCTCATCCATGCCCTTGCCGGTGTCGGCGATTTGAAGCAGGACGTGCCGTCCGGGTTTGAGTCCCGGATATTTGGAGCGATCGTCGACGGTCAGGTCGGCGTTGCGTAGCGTGACAGTCACGTTACCTTTCTGTTCGATGGCTTCCGAGGCGTTGGATAAAATGGCGGCCAGGAGCATCTGGATCTGGGTGCCGTCCACTTCGATGGGGTTGGTGTTCTCATCCAGATCGGTCTTGAGTTCCACATGGGAGGAGAGGGTATGGCTGACCAGACTCAGGGCCTCCTTGACGAAGCGATGGGAAGAGACGATTTGGGTCTGGAACTTGCCGCCCCGGGCGTAGGCTAGCAGCTGGCTGGTCAGGTGGACCATCTTCTGGCCAGCCTGGTTGATGGGTTCGATGAACCGGAACAGCTTCTGATCCACCAGGCCGTCCATCTGGATAAGTTCGATGTTGCCCAGAATGACGGCCAGGGCGTTGTTGAATTGATGGGCGATGCCACCGGCCAGAGTGGCGATGGCCTCCATCTTCTGGGCTTGTTGCAACCGGGCGGTGAGGCGCAGCTGCTCTTTTTCAGCCAGCTTACGCTCCTCTTCGAGGGCCAGGGACCTGGCCAAGGTGCTGATGATATAGCTGTCCACATCGGTAAAGCTGCGTTTGTGGGTGCCCAAAACGCACAGGGAGCCGATGGTTTTGCCTTTGCAGTTTACCGGATGGCCCAGATAGCATTGAAACCCGTGGCGGCTGACCGACGGATCGCTCAGAGCAAAGGGGGTTTGCTCCAAGTCTTCAATGACCACCGTTTCCTGGTTCGCCTTGAGAGTGGCTTCATAGCAAATCGCTCCCTCATGTTTTCCGGAGGGGGTAAAATTGGAGGGTAGATTGCATCCGGCCCAACACTTCAGGGAGCCGGTGCGGCTATCGATGCGATTGTACATGGCGGTGGTGCCGTCCAGAAGCTGGCATGCCTGCTGTACGATGATGTGGATGTTCTGATCCGGGTCCGAGCCTAAT
>JBAQGR010000756.1:0-3747 GCA_049287895.1 Desulfatitalea sp. | reverse complement strand
CAACCGTCTTTATGTTTAATAAATTCATTTCCACGTAACTCAACCTTCTGTACAATCTCGAATCCAGTATGCTCATAAACTGGTATTGCCAATGTATTATCCGCAAAGACTATCAGACTCAAGGTATTGTATCCGTTTTCAACAGCCTTTTCTTTGGAGAGTGATAACAGTTTCGCGCCGATGCCACGTCTTCGATGATTTTCATTTACGCACAATGCGTCAATAAACCATGTATTTTCAACACGAGATGAATAGAAAGCACCAAAATGCTCTATCCGGTCGGCAGGGAAAAAGTTTCTCATTTCATCGGTGATTTTATGGTAAGAGGACGGATAGGAGAGAGCCATTCCGATTACATCATTTTTTTCTGCTGCCACAACTGCACTTCTATATGAGTGAGGATAATTGTCGTTTTCAAGATTATTAGTGACAAGTTGAACTGGTGTCATTCCAGGAACCAATTCGTGAAATAGGTATTCGACAACCCCGTCGGAAGCGATGTTAATAAATTCTGCCAATTTCTCACAGTCTTCTTTTTCAGCGTCTCTATATTTTAACGTCATATTGCCTCCTTACAGGCTCCTGCCACATAACGTTCCGGCTGTGCGGCGCCGGCGTAAAGATGTTTCGTTCAAATAGCAGCGTTGCTCCCGGCGTCCGATACGAGCCGGTGGTTCGCCTATGCTTCTAATCGAATTTGCGATTTTCATCCTTAAGCCGCAAATATAAATTCATAAGAGCTTTATACCCAGCGTCGTCTTTGTCTGGATAATGTTTTTCATCTTCGAGAGCCCCTTCGATTACCGCGAGAAGGCAATCAAAATCCCAACTGTAAAGACCAATTGGGCGCGTTCCTCGATAATTGTCAATTCGCCGATCTAATCCAAAAGCTTCAGCCATTTGATAAGTGTGACGCTGTAGTTGATTCAGTTCTTCACCTGTGATCAGTATGTTCAATTTTATATCTTTTGAACCTGGTTTCATTTTATGCTTCTCGCGTTGTCATGATCATGATGTTGGACGAACGCGCGCCGGCTTCCTTATTATATGGATTTTTCTGAATCCCAGCGCTCGCCGCAAATCCGGTTGTTTGAGGCCTGATTCCTCTTTTCGTAGCTTCGCCAATGACAATGGGTACGATTTTATGATTCATAACGAGTGCGATGCCCAAAAAATAGCCGAAATCTCCGGCATTTTGCAACAGTTGTGCGACTTTGCGGCCTGACCGGTTGATTTTAGCCTCGGCTTTGGGTCAGGCGGCAAGCTTCCAGCGAGGGGCTTGACCGCCCCGGTATATGAAAATGGTGCGCAGCTCCCCGGCGCACTTGGGGCATCGGCCGATCTTTTGGTCGGGAAACATCCGGCAAAGCAGTTCCAGGACGGTGGCCGGTTTGGACACCGGCACATGGGGCAGCTGGCCCAAGAGAGCGCGCGCCTAGTTGAGCTTTTCGATACTGTTGGGATGAAACAAGCCAGCGGCAGGTCATGATGCACCAGGCCGCGTAGCTTTCCCGGACGTGCAATACGGTGGTGCGCCGATAGGCGTCAAAATGATCGTTGAAGATGCGCTGCACGATACCGGCGTGCATCAGAGCCCGCCGCCCGGTTTTACTTCGGCTTTGCACTCGGCTAATAGTTGTTTGGCTTTTTCTTCTCCGAATTGCGCGACTATCTGATCCCAGATCTCCGAGTTGCGGATCTCCTTTTGGAAATTCTTGGTCATCAGTTCGGCCATCTTTTCCTCGATGCCGACCGCCTGTTCTCTTCTTGTGCGTTTTAATCTGGCCCCTTTGCCCATATATGTCCCTGATGCAGTATGACCAATAATTGCTTTAGTACAGCGGTTCGTTATCGGCTATCGATCCGTTCGAGGTTGCGTGAGCGCCAGTCGAGCACCGCGGTGTGCTTGAACATCTTTTCGGCAAGTGCGCGGAATTCGTCGCGCAGCACTTCGGCTGCAAAGCGCGAAAGAAAATGGGACTTCAATTCGGCCCGCGCCCGGTCGACACCGATCTCATCGTACGGTACGGAGGCCAGCAGCAGAAAGCCATCGTCCGGGATGCGACCGGCTTTCATGTTGTCTTCGATAATCCCCGCGGCTTTGCGCAGCGGATCGGCGAGGTCCGGGCTGTAGGGGCCGATGATCAGGGCGATATTGGGGGTATGCAGGAAGTCGAACCCACGCCCCAGGCAAATCATCCATTCACGGTGTTCGACGTCGAGCATGCGCTCGTGCCGCAGCGCCTGTTCGCGCACTTGCGCGATGTGCTCGAGGTTGCCGTGCAGCAGCGGCAAAAGGTCGGCGCGCATCTGGGTCGGCATATCGGGAAGCAGCGAGGCGAGGCACGGCTCCAGCGTGGTTGCATCGGAAGGCGAAAAACGCGCGAGATCGAGCACCGTGTTATCGGTGCCGTGGAGCACCAATGCTTCGTCGTCGGTTTCGAACCCGCACACCAGCGGATAGACCGAGCCGTGGCCACTGCCGAAGATGTGTTCGACCTGGCGGCGGATTTCGCGGGTGTGGGCGATGGCCGCCGCGGTGTCGAAATGGAAGCCCGCACAACCGCGCAGCGGGTTGCCTTTCGACCAGTGGTAGGTGATCAGGACCAGCACGCGCCGACCGGCGCTGGTCATGCGCAAGACGTGGTGGGCGAGCACTTCGCCGAGGTGCGGCCAGCCCAGATCGAACATGCCGCCGAGGTTGCGGAAGGGCATGAGAATGCCGGTGGGCGTGTGGGTCGCGACCGGAATGTTGATGCGACCGTCCATGCACTTCAACACCGCAATCGCGGTAGGGTGCTCGGAGAGATAGCGTTCGCGCGCCAGCCACGCTTCGGGACTGCGAAAGGTTTTACCGTGGCGATGGGCGAGCTCGAACAGCCAGTCAATGCGTTCGGCAATGGGTTTGCGATGAATATCGCTCATGGTCTTCGCCCTCACGAGTCTGTGGAAGAGGTTTATTTGCGGCCTTGGGTGACCAGGATGGCGCGATGAAGTTCTTCGTCGGTCACGGCGCCGGCCTCGTTTTTGAACGCCAGGGTTCCAGTGGCATCGGACAGAAATTCAACGTCATCTAATAAAATGCCTTTTAGCGGGTGGTACACGTCGGCGTGAAAGCGCTCTTTGGTGCGGCTGGATCTTATGGTGGCGTTTTCACGCGGGGTATAGGGTCATCCTTAGTCCCCGGGAAGGGGTCGTGTCAATGTGATAGATGGGCGGGTGTATGGGTCACGACCGGTGCATTCTCTGTAGGGGCGATCCTTGTGATCGCCCTTCAGGTGTTCGGCAGGCACCCTGGCGCGAACATGAGGTTCCCGTTGGGCGAACACAAGGTTCGCCCCTACAGGGGGGCATATACGTGGCGCGGGTGGGGCGCGCTTACTGCGCGAACGGCTTCCAATACCAGGCCTTGATCCGGTCCAGCAGGTTGGCCAGGCGCGTGGCGCCGGCGGCCACGACGGCTTCGTCGAGCGCCATGCCGCGGCGGCGCAGTTGGTTAGTGTAGTCGATGAGCACCAGGGCGTTGTTGACCACCACGCCCACCAGCGAGACCAGCCCCACGCCCGACATGATGATGCCGAACGGCTCCTGCAGCACGGTGAGCCCCAGGAAGGCGCCGCCCAGGGAGAGCACCACGGAGGTGAGAATGATCAGGGGCTGGGACACGGAGTTGAACATGGCCACCAGGATCAGGAAGATCAGCAGCAGGGAGACCACGAAGGCCTTGCCCAGAAAATCTTCCGACTC
>JBAQGR010000755.1:0-2412 GCA_049287895.1 Desulfatitalea sp. | reverse complement strand
CGTATTGGCCGAGTGCCAGGGCAATGTCTCCCAGGCCGCCCGTCTTTGCGGCCTGGAACGCCAGGCCTTGCAGCAGATCATGCGTCGCTACGGCATTCGCGCGGAAGTATTCCGAACATAGCTACCCGGCGCGGCCGTCGTCACATGGTTCGTCCGTGTCGTCGAAACGGGAGTGCTCGGGGGTGCTGGCGAGCGTGCACTGGGTGAGCGGAGCGGCGACTACTGTCATGGGTTGCCCGCAGCATTGGGGCGCGGTCTCTTCCTGGCGGAGTTCGATCCGATCGTTGCACTGGTCGCATATAAATGATTTTACTTCGGTCATGGTTTTTCTCCACTCTTCAAAACGGGTTACTGGTGGCCCTCTTTGGGCACGATGCAAATGAAGCGAAACTTGCCCGGACCGGTGTTTTTGAACTGGTGATGGCTGCCCGCGGGCACGTAGGCATAACCGCCGGCCTGCACGGCGTGGGCGCGGCCCTCGATGGTCAGGGTGCCCTGGCCTTCGATCATGTAGTTTATGTGGGGCCAGGGGTGGGCATGGGCCGGCGAATAGCCGTCGGCGTCCAATTCGATGACGCGCATCACATAATCGCTCCACCCCTGCTGGGGGCCGACGAGTACCTTGATAGCGGCTGCTTTGACTTGAGGGTTGTCGATGCGGGTGGCGGCGACCTCTTTTTCATTGGCGACGATCATGGGGAGTCCTTTCTGAAAGTGCTTTGCGGGTGCGCGGTGTACGGAGGTGTCATCGCCGGGGCGACGCCATATCCGCAGGGTCATGGCCAAGACTATAAGGCGTTCGATACCTGGAATCAAGGGGGCCGGCAGGGTTGATGTTTGGGGCGATTGGGGTTATGGATGCGAGAATGCAATCCTTTTCCAGGTGATCCCATGCCCTTTGCTCTCGACCTGGCCTACGGCCACGAAACGCTGCCCTTTGGTTTTGCCCAGCCGCCGGAAGTGATCCAGGTGAACGACCCTGTCCCCACCATCGACGCGCCGCAGCTCCGTCAGCGGTTGCTGCGCTTTGTTGAGGAGGCGCACCTGGATGTCTCGCGCCCGGCCATCGTGGTGGCCGACAAGACCCGCCTGTGCGGGTATCCCCACTATCTGCCGGTGCTATTGGATGCCTTGACCTTAAGAGGGGCGCCGGAGGGGCGGACGATCTTCATCGCCTATGGCACCCACTCCCGCCAGACGGACGCGGAGTGCCGCCAGGCCTATGGTGCCGCGTACGACCGTTTTCGCTGGGTACATCATTCGTGCGATGCCGCCGGCTTTGTGGAGTTGGGGCGTACCCGGCTGGGGACGCCGGTGCGGCTGCCTTCGGATATCCTCTCGGCCAGCTGCGTGATCACCTTCGGCGCCATCAGCCACCACTATTTTGCCGGGTTCGGGGGAGGGCGCAAGCTGATCTTCCCAGGCCTGGGCGAACGGGCGGCCATCTACGCCAACCACGGCCTTTTTCTGGACCGCGCGCGCCGCCGGCTGGCCGATGGGTGCCGGGCCGGCCGACTGGCGGGCAATCCGCTGGCCGAGGATCTGGCCGAGGTGGAAACCTTTCGGCCGGCCGACATGGAGGTGCACGCCATCCTGGACAGCCGCGGCCGGGTGTGCGATTTGCTGGTGGGCCGGGGCCATGCCCATTTCCAGGCCGCCTGCCGGCGCCACGGCGATCATTGCGAAGTGGGCGGCGGGCCCTTTGATCGGGTGCTGGCCGCTTGCGGCGGCGCGCCCAAGGATATCAACTTCATCCAGAGCCACAAGGCGATCCACAACGCCGCCGCCTTTGTCGCCGACGGAGGCCGTTTGATCGTCCTGGCCCGCTGCCCGGACGGCATTGGTTCGACGACCTTCTTGCCCTGGTTCGCCATGGGCGGCTGGCCGGCGGCTTTCGACCGCCTGGCGCAAGGCTACGTGGGCAACGGCGGCACGGCCCTGGCCATGATGGCCAAAACACAGCGCATCCGTATCGCTTTGGTGACCGACCTGGAGGAGGCCCCGGTCGCCGCCATCGGATGCGAGAAGATCTCCGTGGACCAGGCGCGGCAGGCAGTGGCGGGTGCCGGAGGCCGCTGGGCCGTGATACCGAACGCCAGCCTGTTGGTGCGCAGGCAGGGCGATTAGAGAAGTAAAAGGACTGCTGCCAAGCGAGAAGCATAAAATGGAATCCAACATGCCCAATGTCGATCCCCGGGAGGTGGCCAAGTTCGCCGCCATGGCCGATTTGTGGTGGCAACCCACGGGCCAATTCAAGGCCTTGCACGACATCAATCCGGTGCGTCTGGCCTATGTGGCCGGCCGGGCCGGATGGGTCGGCCGCAAAGTGCTCGACGTGGGCTGCGGCGGCGGCCTGCTGGCCGAAGCCATGGCCCGTCAAGGGGCGCAGGTGACCGGCATCGACATGGTGGC
>JBAQGR010000754.1:0-2172 GCA_049287895.1 Desulfatitalea sp. | reverse complement strand
ACGAGCTGGCGGAGTTCGGGATTTCCGTTCTGGTCCACGATCCCATGGCCGACGCCGCGGAAGCAGTGGAGCACTACGGGATCACCCTGAGTCCGATGGCGCAGCTCAAGGGTGCCGATGCCATCGTTTTGGCCGTGATGCACAAAACCTATCGTGAAATGGGCTTGCCCGGCATCGCCGCCCTGTGCACCAACGGTCATCCAGTGGTCGTGGATGTGAAGAGCGTTTTCAGCCAAGACGAGGCCGACCGGCTGGGAATCAACTATTGGCGGCTGTAAACGCAATGGGTCCGGGTGCTCAAAAGCGGAGGCGGCTATCATAGTGATAGCACCATGTTCCCTTTTCTCTCAAAAAGAACACCTTGTACCTCTGGCGTGGGAAGCGGCATTCTATATTGTCCATATAATTACAGGTGGTTCGGTATTGCTTCGACCATTTGGCACAAGCGTTGCTTTATTATTGACCAACCAGGGCCTGCCGGTCATGCAACCGCCTGATAGCAAGGGCCATGTAGAAAAGGATGATGTGAGATGATCGCCGAAACCCCCAAACGATTGCCGGAAAATATGGGCATGCCTTGCTATGCCTGTGAAACACGACCCGCCACCCATGTCTGCCGGTACAAAATCGACGAACTGGCCATCCAGGTCTGCCTGTGCGCGGAATGTATGCAAATGGATACTCAGCGTTTATTGAAAAACACCATCGGCATCCAGGAGGTTGCATCTCTGAGCGCCAGCAACTACCTTGTGCACAAAAAGGCTCGCGTAGATCAACCCTGGCCGGCAGAGAGATTGCCGGTAAGGGTGTGACCCGGAGCAGCCGAAGCCTTCGCGGGGTTTAGGGGAAAACCTTCCCAACGCGAACGGATGGGATCTTTCTATGACCTACGCATTCAAAGGGTTGCTCCTCTCCGGCCTGGTTTATCCTGGGCTGGGGCAGATCATATTGAAACGCTGCTTGCGTGGCGTGGCTTTTATCCTGGCCGCCACTCTCGGGTTGGTTACCGTTGTAGTCCAAGCGGCGCGCATGGCACTGACCATCCTCGAAAAGATCGACTTGAACCGAGGCGTTGTCGGCCCGGACCAGATCCTTCAAGTCACCCACCAGGCCATGGCTGAAGCCAACACCATACTTTACAAGCTCGCCATCGCGCTGATTATCTGCTCCTGGATCTACAGCGCCGTAGATGCCTTTCTGCTGGGCCGGTGCATGGACCGGGAGCGGTCCATACGCCCACCGACGATCAAGTAGGTCGACATGATCGAGAGATGGCGGAGCGCTCCCAGCCAAATTCGCTTTCGATTCCCCGCGAGTGGAGCTGGGTGGCGGTTTTATAAAAAGGTGCGGCCCGTTTTTGTATCAGGTTACAAAAACGGGCCGCTCTAATTTTAAAGAAAAGCCGCTACAACCAATACAATCGCAAAAATTGCTTCAGTCCAGCAGAGATTCCGGTCGAGTGAGAAGACAACCCAGTTTCAGCAATTTCGTACGCGAGATCGTGTAGAGAATGAACATCACTGATAGAACACACAACGCTACGTCAAAATCAGGATCACACTACCCTTGAGATTCACTCCGTATACCAATTCGCTTCCGATCAACAATCCCAGTTCCGCACCGTGAGAATTTTAGCATTCACATCATCTTCCAGCCCTTGAACTGTAGCGGCTCAGTTGGGGATTACAATCAACATACATGCCACTTTGGTGAAGCAGCCAAAAAATTTATAACATATTGAATAGTTATGCTAAATATAGTTGTCCTTCTTTCATGGGCGTGACCGGCATGGAGATGGGGTCAAATTGGACGGGCCAAAATGACCTTAATAGGCCATTTTGACCCTATTTACATTAAGGCTATGTGAAGGATTTGATCTTGCGCTTGAGTGTCGAAAGGGGGAGGCGCAGACATTTGGCGGCTTGGCTCTTGTTGCCGGAACATGCGTCGAGAGCGCGCAAAATATGCTGCTTGGTGAGTTCCTCCAGGGGAACGATATCTTTAGCGACGGGCTTGATCACGCTGGCGGGGGCGTCTGGGGGTGGCTGCGCCGGTGCGGTGACAAGCAGATCGGCCGGACGGATCGTGTCGCCCTGGCGTAACAATGAGGCGCGCTCGATGATATTGCGCAGCTCGCGTACGTTGCCGGGCCATGCATAGGCGGCCAGACGA
>JBAQGR010000753.1:0-2781 GCA_049287895.1 Desulfatitalea sp. | reverse complement strand
TCACCCTGGAGTTCGAATTCGGGACCAATTTCGCCGTCTTCTCCCAAAAAGTGGCCAATATCCTGGCGCCGATGCTGGCCTACGAGGGCATGACGGCCTTTTTCCTGGAGGCCGGATTTCTCGGCATTATGCTCTTCGGCTGGAAACGCGTGCCGCCGGCCCTGCACTTTCTCTCCACCTGCCTGGTGGCGCTGGGAGCAACTTTCTCGGCATTCTGGATCATGGCGGCCAACTCGTGGATGCAGACACCCACAGGATTCAAGCTGGTGGACGGCACCTTTATGCTTGTCAGTTGGAAGGAGGCCATCTTCAACCCGGCCTTCCCCACCCACATCACCCATATGCTGCTGGCCAGCTATGAAACCGCCGCTTTCGTGGTGGCCGGTATCAGCGCCTACTACCTGCTCAAACGCAGCCACGAACCGTTCTACCGACGCTCGCTGGGATTGGCGCTCATCATGGCCGCATTAGTGGCCCCGCTGCAAGTTGTGGTGGGCGACCTGAAGGGCCTGGCCGTCGCCGAACACCAGCCGGCCAAGCTGGCCGCCATGGAGGCCCATTGGGAGACCAACGTCGACAAGGGCGCGGACTTCATCGCCTTTGCCCTGCCCGACAGCGAAAACGAGCGCAACCGCTTTGAAATCCGCGTGCCCAACATGCTCAGCCTGTTGATCACGCACTCCCTGGACGGTCAACTCAAAGGCCTCAAAGAGTTCCCCAAAGAGGATCGGCCCAATGTACTCGTCACCTTCTGGACCTTCCGCATCATGGTGGCCATCGGCTTTCTCTTCTTTGGCATGATGCTGTGGGCCGGCCATTTATGGTGGCGCCACCGGCTGTTCGACACCCCGCTGTTTCTGAAAGCCTTGGTGGTGATCCAGCCGCTGGGCTTTGCGGCCACTATTTTAGGATGGGTCACCGCCGAGATGGGCCGGCAGCCCTGGGTGGTGTACGGCCTGATGCGCACCAGCCAGGGCGCCAGCCCCATCGCCGTCGGCAACGTGGTGTGGTCCCTGATCATGTTCGGTCTCTTTTTCGGCGTCATCGGCGCATCCTACTTTTACTATACGATCCAAACGCTGCATAAGGGGCCCGATTTCGACAGCCCCATTCCGCACGTCCAGCGCATGGCGCCCGCGCAGTCGGCGAACCGGTAGCGCCAAGGGAGGATAGAGATAATGGATTTAGTCAACCTGTGGGTCTGTTTGGTCGGTGTGGTGATCATCCTCTACGTCATTCTGGACGGGTTCACCCTGGGGGTGGGGATTCTCTTCCCCTTTGCCAAAGACGAGCGCCAGCGAGACGTGATGATGGACACCATCGGGCCGGTCTGGGACGCCAACCAGACCTGGATCGTCTTCGGCGGCGGCGCCCTGTTCGCCACCTTCCCCATGATTTACACAGTCCTGTTCAGCGCCCTGTATATTCCTCTTTTTACTTTCCTCTTTGGTCTGATCTTCCGCGGCGTGGCCTTCGAGTTCCGGGCCAAATCCAGCCACACGACTGCCTGGAACCGCGCCTTCTTCGGCGGCAGCACGGTGGCCGCCTTTGCCCAAGGACTGACCCTGGGCGCCTACATATCTGGGATCAAAGTAGAAAACGGCATGTTCGCCGGCGGCGCTTTTGACTGGCTCAGCCCGTTCAACATCATGGTGGGCCTGGCCCTGATCGCCGGTTATGCCCTGCTGGGCGCATCGTATCTGATCATCAAGACCAGCGGAGAAGTACAGGCGCGCGCCTATCGCCAGGCCCGCGCCGCTGTGCTGGCCGTGGCTGGATTCATGCTGATCGTGAGCATCTGGACCCCCTTCCGCGCACCGGAGATCATGGCCCGTTGGTGGACAGTTCCGCGCGCTTATTTCGTGTGGATCTTCCCGGTGATCGGCACCATCGGATTTATCCTGATGCTCAAGAGCATCCACGCGCGTCGGGAGCGGATGCCCTTCATCGCATCGCTGATCATGTTCTTTTCCGCCTACCTCGGCTTGCAATCGGGTATCTATCCCTATGCCGTGCTGCCCGACGTCACCATCTACCAGGCCGCGGCCCAGCCCGAAACCCAGACCATCACCCTCATCGGCGCCCTGACGATCCTGCCCTTTGTCCTGGGCTACACCATCTACAGCTACTGGGTCTTCCGGGGCAAAGTGGCCGAAGACGAGGCGGGGTATCATTAAATGTCGCTTACCCCGCCAGTGCTTTCAACAGCTCAGGTACTGTATCGTTCGGACTGATCTTGTACCAGGTGTGCGCGATGCGGCCTTTCGCATCGATCAGAAAGGCCGAACGGACGATACCTTCCAAGGTCTTGCCGAACATCTCTTTTTGGCCCCAGACATCATAAGCCGTTGCGATACGATGATCCGGGTCGGACAACAGAGGAAAACCCAAGTTGTATTTTTCAGCGAATCTCTTCTGCTCGTCCGGCTCGTCCGGGCTTATGCCCAACGCCGATACACCCAATTTCTCAAGTTCGGGCAGTGCGTCCCGCACCGCCTGGGATTGCAAAGTTCACCCGGAGGTATTGGCTTTGGGGTAAAAGAAGATGAAAAGCTTGCGGCCGGCAAACTCTTTAAGGGCCACCGTAACACCATTCTGATCTTTCAATGCAAAGTCCGGAGCCTTGTTGCCTGTTTCCAATTGAGCCATTGATTTTTCCCCCGTGAAAAGCAAATCGTCATCAAATCAAACTTCATTTACAATGGACGCATACTAAGACCTATTATCCCCATGACAAGCCAATCGTCTATTGACAGGCCCATCCCAGATTCCATAATGGGA
>JBAQGR010000752.1:0-3935 GCA_049287895.1 Desulfatitalea sp. | reverse complement strand
AAAGGGCCTTGCGTTCATTGAACAGGGCGTTCAAAAAGATCGATAAAAGGAGCCGTACCGCATGCGTCCGAGCGACCGAACCCGTCTGGCTGTGCACCTTATTCTCCTGGCCACCCCTTTGGCGATGGGGCTGGTGGCCCTGGCGCTCGGCCAGGATGCCTCCTGGGATGTACGCAACTACCACTTCTACAACCCCTATGCCTTCCTGACCGGTCGCATGGGGCACGATATCGCCAGGGCTCAGGTGGCGACCACTACAACCCCTTGCTGCATCTGCCCTTTTACAAAGCGGTCACGCTCCTGCCACCGAGGGTGGTGGGATTTTTATTAGGATTACTTCCCGGTCTGAACATCTTTTTACTATACGCCCTGGCCCGGCAGACCATTGGCGCTGCCATTCCCGCCCGCGCCGAATGGCTGTGCCTGACCGCGGCCATTCTGGGCCTGCTGGGGGCGGCCGGCATTTCCGAAATCGGCACCAGTTTCGGGGACAGTGTGGTCAGCCTGCTGGTGCTGGCGGCGCTTTGGCTCCTTGTCAGGTTGCGCGCTCACTTGGCGGCGCCGGGGTGGGCGGGCCTGGGAGTGGCCGCGGCCGCCGGTCTGCTGGCCGGCGCTGCCTTTGGGCTCAAGCAGCCTTTTGCCATCTATGCCGTGGGGTTATGCGCGGCCTTCTTCGGCCTGGCGCTGCCGTGGCGCCGGCGGTTCGAGCTGGCCTTTGTCTTCGGCCTGGGAGTGCTGGCCGGCGCGGCGCTGACCGGCGGCTTCTGGATGGTGGAGATGTGGCGGCGTTTTCACAATCCGCTCTTTCCCTACTTCAACCAGGTCTTTCACTCGCCCTGGGGCGCGGAAGCCCCCTATCGCGACGAACGCTTTCTGCCCAAGGGCCTGGGCATGCAGTTCTTGTTTCCCATTTGGTTCGTTTTTAAACCCTTGCAGGTGGCCGAGGTGCCTTTCCGCGACTTGCGCTTTGCCGTACTGTATCTCGTGCTGATCGTCGCGCTCTCTTTCTGGCTGGCGCGTCGACTGGGCACATTGGTTCGAAAGCCGGCGGCCGCCCTCAACGCACAGCTGGACCCCGTGCCGCAGTCACCTATGATGGGTTTTGTGGTCATCTTCATGGCAGTCACCTTTATCGTCTGGATGAAACTTTTCGCCATCTATCGCTACTTGATGGTGTGCGAGATGCTGGCGCCGCTGGCGCTGATCCTGCTCCTGGGTCTCCTGGTGAACGACTCCCGCCGCCGGGTGATGCTGGTGCTTGGGTGTTTTGTCCTGATTCTGGTCACCTTGCGGCCGGCTGTCTGGGAGCGGCGCCCATGGGGCCGGTCGTACTTCAGTGTCCAGGCCCCGGCCGTCGACGCGCCGGCCGACACTCTGGTGCTGGCGGCCGGGCTCGAACCTGTCGCCTATATGATTCCCTTTTTCCCTCCCCAGGTGCGTTTCCTGCGCATCCAGAGCTATTTTACGGGGCCTTCGGCCCAGCCCAATGCCACCGATCGCCTGATGCAGGCCATCATTACCGATCACCAGGGGCCGTTGTTCATTCTCTATCGCTCCTTTGAGGAAGCGGCCGCGCGTGCGGCCCTGGCGTTCTATGGTTTGACCCTGGGCAAGCAGGATTGCCGAACCTTCATTCCCGGAATCGAGCCTGACCAGAACTATCCATTCAATTTTTGTTCGGTGATAAGAGAGGAGGGGCGATGACCGTCGACATCTCCAACTATCGGGTGGCTGTGATCCTGCCTTGTTATAACGAGGAGGCGGCCATCGCCCAGGCGGTGAGCGACTTCCGCGCAGCCCTGCCGGGCGCGGTGATCTATGTGTACGACAACAACTCCACCGACAGTACAGTTGCGCTTGCCCGCCAGGCCGGCGCCATTGTGCGCCGGGAATCGCACCAGGGCAAAGGCCAGGTGGTGCGTCGCATGTTCGCCGACGTGGAAGCGGACGTCTATGTGCTGGCCGACGGCGACGACACTTACGATGCGGCCAGTGCCGGCGCGCTGATTGAAAAACTGGTGGAAGAGGGGCTGGACATGGTGGTGGGCTCGCGCCTGACCTCCTACGAGGGGCAGGCATTCCGGCGCGGCCACCGTTTTGGCAACGATTTGCTCACCGGCTGCCTGGGGCTTTTCTTCGGCCGCACCTTCAGCGACATTCTCTCCGGCTACCGCGTGCTTTCACGGCGCTTTGTCAAATCCTTTCCAGCCCTGGCCACGGGATTTGAAACCGAGATCGAGTTGACCGTGCACGCCCTGGAGTTGCGCATGCCCAGCGCCGAGGTGGTCACGCCCTACAAGGCCCGGCCCGCGGGCTCGGCGAGCAAGTTGCGCACCTACCGGGACGGCTGGCGCATCCTGATGGAGATCTTCAAGCTCTTCAAGGAGGAGCGCCCCCTGGCCTTCTTCTCCATCATCGCCGTTGTTCTGGCGCTGGCCGCGTTGATTCTGGCCTATCCCATCTTCGTCACCTACCTGGCCACGGGCCTGGTGCCGCGCTTTCCCACGGCCATTCTCTCCACGGGGTTGATGATCCTCTCCAGCCTGAACTTCGGCTGCGGTTTGATCCTGGAAACCGTGACGCGCGGCCGCTGCGAGATGAAACGGCTGATCTACCTGTCGCTGCCTGCTTTGGATTCGCCGCTGGAAACCAGGCCCGAATAGACCCTTTGGCGCGGTCGGCCGGGTGTTCGGCGACGGGGTCAAATGTACTTTGTAAACTTCTCCCGCAAGCGCCGCGAGAGCAGGCGTACGCTGTCGAAGGCGCGCTCCACGGTGGTGGTCTTGTCCGGGTTGACCAGGCAGCAGGTGGCCGGTGAGAGCATGCCCTGGCGTACGATCTGGGCGATGTCCAGCCCCTTGGACGCCAATTGCCGCCATACGGCGCCCAGGCGGGCTTCCAGGGAATCGATGCTCTCCCGGCCGAAGTTCTCCATGCCCGTGGGCACGATGCCCCATACGATGATGCTGCCCTTGTCCAGGAAGCGCTGGATGGATTTGGCGTAGCTGGCGAACACTTCCGCGTTGGTGTAGACATCCAGGGAGAGCACGTCCAGATCGAGTTTCAGGAGAAAATCCCAATCCGGGTTGCCGCACAAATGGACCCCCCGGGGACGGTCCACGGTGGCGAAGAACCCGTCCATGTCTTGCTTGGCCTTGATGTCGCCGTAGCCGGAAAGGGCCGAGAAGAGAAACTGCAGGCCCGGCTCGTCCACGAACATGAAGGCATTGGGGTTCATGGCCTTGAGGCGCGCAAGCTGCACGTTCAGGCGTTTGGCCATGAATTCGAGCATGAAGGGCCGCACGGTATCGTCGAAGAGAATGGGCCGCTCGTCCTGGTCCAGAATATTGAAGCCGAAGCTGATGGGACCTTCCAACTGGCCGCGGATGGCCGGCCGCGCCGTGAGATCCAGCGCGCAAAAGCGGTGGTAGACCGCTGAATAGCCCGGGCTGATATCGAAGTAGTCCGGAGTGTCGAATCGGGCCATGGCCGGCTCCAGCTCTTCGATGAACTTCTCCATTGAAAACCGCAGGGTGCGTTTCTCCACATCCAGGACAATGCCCGGAAAATGCTCCGAGGCCTGCACGTACATATCTTCATAATAATTGTAGTTGGGTAGCTGGGGCCAATAAGGTACATCCAGCGACAGGGCCAGATCCAGGGCGCGATCCACATCGGTGTGCGGCATCACTGCCATGGCTGTGGTCAATAAATTTCCCGGTATCGTCATCGCTGGAACTCCTTTTCCGCGCCTGGTGTCCAAGCTTCCAGGCGGTGGCCTTCGGGGTCATGGAAGTAAAAGCAGCGCGCGCGCCAACGGGTAGTAATCGCGCTGGGGGCCGCACCGTGGTCGCTCAGGTGCCGGTGAAAACCCTCCAGGTCGACCACCTGCCAGGAGAGGGTGATGCCGGCGCCCTGGGCCGCGGGGATAGTGG
>JBAQGR010000751.1:0-4187 GCA_049287895.1 Desulfatitalea sp. | reverse complement strand
GCCAAGCGCAGCCACGGCAACGAAGTGGCCCTGACCTGGGACCTCATGGCCGCCACCGAACTGCAACCGGGTGAGGCGGTCATGGTGGGGCTACCGCTGTTTCATTGCAACGGCACCTGCGTCACCGGACTGCTGCCCTTCTCCCTGGGCGGGGAGGTGGTGATCCTATCGCCGGCCGGCTACCGCAACCCGTCCATCATGAAGAACTTCTACAAGATCGTAGAACACTTCAAGCCGGTCTTCTTCTCGTGCGTGCCCACCGTGCTGTCGGTCCTGCTGGACATCCCGGTGGCCGGCGCCGATATCTCCTCTTTGCGCTATCTGATCTGCGGGGCCGCGCCGCTGAGCGTGGAGCTGTTCCGGCGCTTCGAAGCCCACTCGGGTATGAAGATCCTGGAAGGCTACGGTCTGACCGAGTCCACCTGCGCCTCGTGCGTCAACCCCAAGGACGGTGAGCGCAAGATCGGCAGCATCGGCCTGCGGTTGCCCTACCAACAGGTCAAGGTGATGATCCTCGATGCCCAGGGCAACTATGCGCGCGATGCCGCCGTGGACGAGATCGGCGTGGTCTGCATGAGCGGTCCCACGGCCTTCAAGGGCTATGTGGAAGCGCAACACAACAAGGGGCTGTGGGTCAAGCCGGGCTGGTTCAGCACCGGCGACATGGGCCGCATGGACAAGGATGGATTCTTCTGGCTCACGGGCCGCATGAAAGAGTTGATCATCCGCGGCGGCCACAACATCGATCCGGCCACCATCGAAGAGCCCCTCTACAAGATGAGCGGGATCAAGATGGCCGCGGCCGTAGGCCGTCCGGACGCCCACGCCGGCGAGGTGCCGGTGGCCTACGTGGAGGTGGCCGAAGGCGCCGGGATCAAGGAGAGCGACATCGTCGAATGGGTCCGCACCCACATCGGCGAGCGCGCCGCCGTTCCCAAAGAGGTTTACATCGTGAAGCACATCCCGCTCACGGCCGTGGGCAAGATCTTCAAGCCGGCCCTGCGCTGGGACGCCACCCAGCGCGCCTACGCAAAGGAGTTGGCGGCCCTGGGCGCCCTGGCCAAAACTGTGGCGGTCACGGTGGCCGAAGACAAGGTCCACGGCACCAACGCCACGATCCGCATCCAGGCCGCCAAAGGAGCCGATGCGGCGGAGATCAAAACGCGCGTGGCCGAACTGCTGGCCCGCTTTACCGTGCACTACGATCTGATCGTGAGCTGAACCGAAGAAGTGCGGGAGGGATAACCTTATCATGGCTAAGAGCAAGAACAGGAAAACCGTCAGCCGGGTTGTCATCGTGGGGCTCATGGCCCTCGGCATTGTCGCCTTCCGCTATTTTGACTTGGGGCAGTACCTCAGTCTCGCGTACGTCAAGGCGTCCCAGGAAAAATTTCAGGCCCTTTACCTGTCGCACCGATTTATCGTCATCGCCGCTTACATGGGGATCTACATCGCGGTCACCGGCTTGTCGCTGCCCGGCGCAGTGGTGCTCACCCTGGTGGGCGGTGCGTTGTTCGGGCTGACCGTCGGAACCGTGGCCGTCTCGTTTGCCAGCACCATCGGGGCCACCCTGGCCTGCATTGTCTCCCGCTTTCTCTTGCGGGAATGGGTACAGGGCAAATTCGGTGACAAACTTACCGCGATCCACCACGGCATTGAAAAGGAAGGGGCCTTTTACCTTTTTTCTCTTCGGTTGGTGCCGATCTTCCCGTTCTTCGTCATCAACCTGCTCATGGGCCTGACCCGCATGCGGCTGTTCACCTTTTTTTGGGTGTCGCAAATCGGCATGCTGGCCGGGACCCTTGTCTTTGTCAATGCCGGCAAAGAACTGGCCAAGATCGAGTCACTGTCCGGCATCCTGTCGCCGGGTTTGTTGATCTCCTTCGTCGTGCTCGGCGTTTTCCCCATCACCGTGAAGAAAGTGCTGGTGTTTTACAATCGGAAATTCAGATCACAGCCCGGCCAGGGCGGCAGTACTTCGTCCGTATAGGAAGAGAGGAGTAGTATCTCCATGAAAACAATCATCGCCAACTGCCGTGTGGCGCTTCTTCTGGCCGCGGTAATCGCGGCATCGGCGGCCGCGGCCCAGGCGTTCGACCTGACCCATGCGGGCCTTGATGGGGTATTAAAGCGCTATGTCAGCGACGGCCACGTGAACTATGGCGGTCTGAAAGCTGCCCCCCAAGCGCTGGAGGATTATTTGAACGGCGTCGCCTCAGTTCCGGAAGCGCAATTCAACGCCTGGAACGATTCCCAGCGCCTGGCGTTTTTGATCAACCTGTACAATGCCGCCACCCTTAAGTTGATTGTGGATCGCAATCCGGTCAAGAGCATCAAGGATATCGGCAACCTCTTCAAGGGGCCGTGGGATCAGCCGGTGGTGCGGTTGTTGGGCAAGACCCTTACCTTGAACCAACTCGAACACGACATTTTGCGAAAACAATACAACGAGCCGCGCATCCACATGGTTCTGGTCTGCGCCGCAAAAGGCTGTCCGCGGCTGCGCGGCGAGGCTTACACCGCCGAACGACTGGATGAACAGTTCGATGACCAATCCCGGCAGTATCTCTCCAGTCCGGCCGGACTCGCTATCGACCGCGCCCGGAAGGTGGTCTACTTTTCTTCCATCTTCAAGTGGTATGGGCAAGACTTTGTCGGCAAATACTCCCCGAGCGCCGGATTCACCGGCCTCGACGAGACCGAGCGCGCGGTGGCGAACTTTGCCGGTGCATACGTCGCTCCCGCGGACCGTGACTTTCTCGCCGCTGGAGGGTACGCGTTCAAATACCTGGAGTATGACTGGTCGCTCAACGGGAAGTAGAAACATCCGCTGGGAGCCACAAAATGTCCAAAGAGAATAACGATAAAACGATAGTGAGCCCGTGGGACGCGCATAACCAGCAGTTGGCGGCCCATGTCCATCCGGCCGACTGGAAGAACCCCAAACCTGCCTCCCGCTACAACCTGGTGGTCATCGGCGCGGGCACGGCCGGGCTCGTCTGCGCGGCCGGGGCGGCCGGGCTGGGGGCCAAGGTGGCTCTGATCGAGCGTCATCTGATGGGCGGCGACTGCCTCAATGTGGGCTGTGTGCCGTCCAAGGCCGTGATCAGTGCGGCGCGCGCCGCAGCGGCTGTGCGCGATGCCGCGGCGTTCGGGGTGCGCATTCCGGATGGCGTGACGGTCGACTTCGAACAGGCCATGGAGCGCATGCGGCGCTTGCGGGCATCCATTGCCCCCCACGATTCGGTCCAGCGGTTCAGCGATCTGGGTATCGATGTGTTCATCGGCGCGGGCCGGTTTATCGACGCCGGCACGGTGGTGGTCGCGGGTGAGCGCCTGGCATTCAAAAAGGCGGTCGTCGCCACGGGCGCGCGGGCCGCGGCACCGCCCATCGAGGGGCTGAACGACGTGGCCTACCTGACCAATGGAACCATCTTCTCCCTGACCGAGCGGCCTAAGCGGCTGGCCGTCATCGGCGCCGGGCCCATCGGCTGTGAAATGGCCCAGGCCTTTGCCCGCTTGGGCTCCGAAGTGCTGCTGGTGGAAACCACCCACGGCATTCTGCCCAGGGAAGACAAAGATGCTTCCGGCCTTGTTTTGGAATCCATGCGCAAAGACGGCGTAAAACTGCTCTGTTGCGCCAAGGCCTTGAAGTTGGCCAAGGGAGACGGAGGGCAAATCCGTCTGACCCTGGAATCCCACGACAAGAGGTATGTGGAAAGCGTGGATCAGCTATTGGTTGCCGCCGGGCGCACGCCGAATGTCGAGGGCCTGGGCCTGGAGGAGGCGGGTGTCGCCTTCACCAAGAAGGGCGTCCAGGTGAACGACGGGCTGCAGACGACAAATCCCGACATCTATGCGGCCGGCGACATCTGTTCACCCTATCAATTCACCCATGCGGCCGACTTCATGGCGCGTATCGTCATCCGCAATGCGCTCTTTTTCGGACGCGCCAAGGCCAGCGCCCTGACCATCCCGTGGTGCACCTACACGGAGCCGGAGATCGCCCATGTCGGGCTCTATGAGCAACAGGCGCGGGAACAAGGCATCGCGGTGGAGAGCTTTACAAGGGAACTGCAAGAGGTCGACCGGGCGATTCTCGAAGGCCGTACCAACGGCCTGGTGCGTGTTCACGTGGCCAAAGGCACGGATAAAATCATCGGCGCAACCATCGTGGCCGCGAATGC
>JBAQGR010000750.1:0-1693 GCA_049287895.1 Desulfatitalea sp. | reverse complement strand
GCCTTCGGATGGGCGTCGGCCGCAATCCTCACCAATAGTATCAGCAATGTCCACACCGTGAAGATGTAGCCATACAACAAAGGGATGCCCCAAACCAGCCGGGAGACATCGAACAGGGAGAGCAGCGGGAAGTTGAGCAGGGCAAAGCCGAGCAAACAGAGGCTGACGAGGCGTTTGTCGAGCATCTTAGCGGCGGCCATGGCCCAATCCCTTCTTTTTCACGATGAATAGTGGGTGTGGTTTATGAATGCCTTAGGAAAAAATGAATTGTATTCACACCGCTTTTTTGGTACTTTGTACATGACGCTCATAATGATGCGGTTACGAGCATAATGGAATTAATCCGGTGAGTCAACGAAACATGCGCTGGTTGTGGGGGCATTGCCTACGGACTTGGCATTTTGTATTGAACCCTGCCACGAGTGATAATTATCAACCTTCGAAATGGTCCGATGAATTCCAAAAGCATACTGATTGTCGATGATGAAATAAGCATTCTGGTGCCACTTAAGTTTTTGCTGGAAAAAAACAAGTACACGGTTTTTCTGGCGCAAAGCGGCAAGGATGCCTTTGACAGCATCGCCCGGAGCAAGCCCGACCTTATCCTTCTGGATATTATGTTGCCCGACCTGGACGGATACGAGATTTTTCAGATGATCCGCCAGAATCCCCTGTGGGACGACATCAAGGTGATCTGCCTGACCGCCAAGAACCGCGAAGTGGATGTGGCCAAGGGGTTGAATCTGGGAGTGGATGCCTATATCACCAAGCCGTTCTCTAATGCCGACCTACTGGCCAGGATCCGATCACTGCTCCAGGAGACCGTTGCCTCCTGATCTATCGATGAAAAACGTCCGCAGGCTTTGAAAAATCACCCATAACCGGCGCAGACAATTTTGGTCTTCAAGGGAACATTTTTGGGCACCCGCGCCCGTCCGTGGCGCCGAACGCGAAATGTGTAAAGAAAGTAATAGGTAAGGAGTTTGGTATCTAACGCGTGTACCAGGGTTTAAAATTTTGAACCAAGGTTAAAAAGTACAAATAACCAATATATTCAAATCATTAAATTAAGAATGGCCTAAATGCAAGGTTCAGGATAGTGAACCCGAAAATTGTCAGCTCTCGGAAGATGGGGTGAGGACCCTGGCGGCCCACGGCTCGGAAATATTTTAACATGTTGTTTATATAGGCGATATTTAGGATGCTCCGTCTTTGTCAAAACACCCACATACTTGGCAAGCTGCTTGCATAACCTGTTGTCGCCAAACCAATAGTTTTTTCATCTGTTCTCCTCCTTAACGGCTAAGTGAATCCACTTCACTTAGCCGTTACCTTTTAGTATCTTGCCCTGTTGTGGACCTCAAAAAAGCTCTGCCGGCCAAGGCGAACAGGGCGATGTACAACTGCCGGCCGGAATGGGCGCTTCCAATACTCCAGAATTGCCGAGAAGTCTGGGTAGGAGTTGAATTGTTAGCGCAATTCGCTTAAGAGGGGATGGATGGAGATGACAAATACCAATTTGGGAATCCCCGATCTGAACATCCTCATCGTGGACGACGAGGCCAATATCCGCAAGACCCTCACAGTCTGTCTGGAGTCGCGCGGGCATCGCACCACCGCCGTCAGTAACGGCAAAGACGCACAGGTGGAATCGGATCGACAGGTCTTCGATCTGGCCTTTGTGGATTTGCGC
>JBAQGR010000749.1:0-3964 GCA_049287895.1 Desulfatitalea sp. | reverse complement strand
GCGAAAACTGGTTGGCCAGCTCCAAGTGACCGAAGAAGCGCGCACTATTCAGCTTGGTGTAGACCAGTTCCATGGGAATATATTGCTTCGCCGTTTCAGTTTCGCTCAACGGGACGGGGCTGGGGCAATGCTCATAACGCTGCGGCTGCAAAGTTGTAAAGTCGCACACACCGCAACTGTGGCACTGCCCGGAGCGGCAATCCGGCAAGAGCTCCCCTCTTTGGGCCGCCATCCACTGATCTTGTAAAAAGCCACGGGCCACCCGCGCATCCATGTGGTCCCAGGGCAGTGGGTCATCCAGCTGGCGCGGCCGAGGAGAGGTAAACGCATCGATTTGAACCCCGCTGGCGCCAAAGGCTTGCTGCCAGCGTTCAAAATCGAAGTGCTCGCTCCAGCCGTCAAAGGTGCACCCAAGCCGCCAGGCCTGTTCGATCACCCCGGCCATCCGCCGGTCACCGCGCGCTATAGCACCTTCCAGCTGGCTCATGGCCGGGTGTTGCCACTTTACCTGAACGCCCTGGATGCGCAGCTTCGATTTTATTCGTTCGAGACGCGACCAGGCCTCCTCCTGGGAGATCTGTGTTGCCCATTGAAACGGCGTATGGGCCTTGGGGATAAATGTCGTCACGCTGACATTGATTTGACCGCGTCGTTTGCCTGGCTTGATCTTTTTGAGCGCCGTCACCATTTCGGCAATGGCGTCCAAATCCGCATCGGTTTCACTGGGCAGACCGATCATGAAATAGAGTTTGATCACCTGCCAGCCCAATGAAAAGGCGTCGCGCACCGTTGCCTCGATCTCTTCAAAGCGGATATTCTTGTTGATCACATCCCGCAACCGCTGGCTCCCGGCTTCGGGTGCGATGGTGAAGCCGGTCTTGCGCACCTTTTTGATCAGGCTCATCAAGGTGGGGGTGAGCGTTCCGGCCCGGATGGAGGGCAGCGACACCGACACTTGATCGGTTTGGCAGCGCTGCATGAGCGTTTCCATCACCTCCGCCAGACAGGTGTAGTCGCCGGTGCTCAACGAGAGCAACGATAGATCTTCATAGCCGGTGTTGGCCAGGCTGGCCTGGCTCAGCCGCAGCAGCGTCTGGGGGGATCGCTCGCGCACCGGCCGGTAGATCATGCCGGCCTGGCAGAAACGGCAACCACGACCACAACCGCGGGAGATCTCCAGGCGCAGCCGGTCGTGCACCGGTCGCCCGAAAGCCACGATGGGGTGTTCCGGGAAAAAAGCCCCGTCCAAGTCTTCAACAATGGCGCGTCTGATGTGGGTGTAGTCGTCATAGAGAGGCGTCAAACGCTGGAACCCCTGGGCGTCCACGCTCGCCTTGAAAAAAGCGGGTATATAGACCCCTTCGAGACGCGACCACTGACGTAACAGCGCAGTCCGGTCCCGCTGACCTTCCTGCCGCCAGGCTTTCCACGCGTCGACCATCTGGGGCAGCACTGTTTCGCCGTCTCCGAATACCATGGCATCGAAAAAGGGCGCCATGGGCTCGGGGTTGCTGATGCAGGGACCGCCGGCGATCACCAGAGGATGGGTATCGCCGCGCTGGGCGGCATACAAGGGAATGCCGGCCAGGTCGAGCATGTTGAGCACGTTGGTGAAGTTCAGCTCGTATAGCAAGCTGAACCCCAGGATATGGAATTGCCCCAGGGGGGTTTGGCTCTCCAGGCTGCACAAGGCCAGCCCAGTGGCGCGCAACTGGGACTCCATGTCCTTGGCCGGCGCGAAGACCCGCTCCGCGGCGACATCTTCTCTTTGATTCAGCAGGTGGTAGAGAATCTGCATGCCAAAATGGGAGGTGCCGATCTCGTAGAGATCCGGAAAGGCCAAGGCCATGTGCAGCGCCACCCGGGAGGGGTCCTTGATCACCCGGTTGCTCTCTGTACCCAGGTAGCGGCTGGGCTTTTCAACGCGGCCCAAGATGTCTTGAATGCGTGTAGGTTGCATGTTACATAAGTGCCTGCGGCACTGCATTTATTCTTTAATTGTTGGAGAAGATTAAGAAAAAAGGCCTTTCATGTCAGACTTTTCTACTCAAAGCAAGCGTAAAACCATGGCCCTGCTCCTCGGCTTGCTGCTGCTATCCTCGTCGGCGCTCGCCTTTGACCGCCAGACCCCCGTTGTGCAGGCGGTTCGCAAGGTCGGCCCTGCCGTGGTCAACATAAGTTCGGAATACGAGGTTCACAAACGGGACAATCCGTTCGGCGCCAATCCTTTCTTCGACAATTATTTTAAGGATTTTTTAGATCCGCGACCCCAGAAACGCGTCAGCCTGGGTTCGGGGGTCATCATCGACGGCCGGCGCGGCTTTATTCTTACCAATGCCCACGTGCTTGAAAAAACCGCCACCATAAAGGTAACGCTTCAAGACGAGCGCCAGTTCGATGTGCGCATCATCGGCGCCGATGCCGATTCAGATCTGGCCGTATTGCAGATTCAATCCGATACGGTTCTGCCCGCGGTGGAAATGGGCGATTCCGACGATATCATGATCGGCGAAACCATCATCGCCATCGGCAACCCCTTCGGTTTTTCCCACACCGTGACCACCGGCGTGGTCAGCGCCGTGGATCGCAGCATCAATACGGACAACCGAGTTTACCGCCAGTTCATCCAGACCGACGCCTCGATCAACCCGGGCAATAGCGGCGGCCCCCTGCTCAATATCAATGGCGAGCTGATCGGTATCAACACAGCTATTTACGCCAAGGCCCAGGGAATCGGCTTTGCCATTCCCATCAACAAGGCCAAGCGCATCATCGCCGACCTGATTCAATACGGCCACGTCATTCAAGCCTGGATCGGCCTGGTGGTCCAGGAGCTGGATGCCCGCATAACTAACGATCTGGCACTCAAAGAGCCCCATGGCGTGGTGGTCGCCCAGGTGGAAGAAGAGAGCCCGGCGGCCAAATCCGGCCTGCGCACGGGCGATCTGATTCTCTCCCTGGGACGCAGCAAAATTTACTCCTACGATGATTATCTATCCGCCGAGCGTGCGATTTCCGCCGGCGACACGATCCAAGTGTCGTTGTGGCGCGAAGGCCGCACCCTTCAATTGGACGTGCACACAACAGCCTATCCTGAACAACGTGCTCCGCAACTGGCGTGGCGCCGACTGGGGGTCGAGATCAAAGAGCTCACCCCTGCGTTGCAACGCCGTTTCCGGATTGCTTCCAAACAGGGGGTGGTGATCACCTCCGTGAACCAGGGCTCCTATCTGGGTCATATCGGCGTGGCGCCGGGAGATGTGATTTTGCAGATGGACGACCAAACCATTGCCAATGAGCAGCAGTTCTCCAGTGCCATGATCCGCGGTCGCTTTAAATCTTCGCTGTTGCTGCTGGTGCAACGCAATGAACAGGTATATTACCTGACCGTGCGCATGGCGCCGTGAGCGCTCGTTGGGTTTCACTGAAGGGATGGGCATATGCAACGTATCAAAATCGAACAGTTGTTGCGCTCCGGATCGCAAGCCGACCCGATTCTGATCAAAGGCTGGGTCCGCACGCGGCGCGATGCCAAGGGCTTTTCGTTCATCGAGCTCAACGACGGCTCCTGCCTGGCCAACCTGCAAGTGGTGGCCGACGAGCGGTTGCCCAACTACGAAGAGATTCGTAAACTGACCACGGGCTCGGCAATCGCCGTTCAGGGCCGCTTGGTGGCCTCCCAAGGACAGGGCCAACAGTGGGAACTTCAGGCTACGGTCCTCGCCATCATCGGATCAGCGCCGGAATCCTATCCTTTGCAAAAAAAACGGCACAGCGATGAATTCCTGCGCACTATCGCCCACCTGCGGCCGCGCACCAATAAATACGGCGCCACCTTTCGCATCCGCTCGGAACTGGCCTTTGCCGTGCATCAATTCTTCCATGAGCGCGGCTTTCGCTACATCCATACGCCGATTCTAACCGCCTCGGATTGCGAGGGGGCCGGCGAAATGTTCCGGGTCAC
>JBAQGR010000748.1:0-2400 GCA_049287895.1 Desulfatitalea sp. | reverse complement strand
TATGACTAAAATGCACCTGTTTGATGATGCTAATTTCGGTTATTTTTGGGAATGTGAATCATGTAGATGTATATTTAAGGAGGCGTAATATGCCCGCGTGCCGTCAATGCTGCAATAAACAACTCCGGGCAGACTGCATTACAGTAGATCCGCCCATGCGAGTGTGGCCGGACCATTACCACTGTTTTTGGGAACACTGGTGTTTTGGTGACGGTGCCGAAGCGCAGATGTGTGACAAATTCATACATACAAGTGATTGGAAGGAAAGGGTTTGAAACCACCAAAGAAAGATATACCCAAAGATATCGAAGTGTGCGCAAACTGCCGTAAGTGGCATAGATCAACGCGCAAGGGCTGTCGTCTTAATGGGCCGTGGGGTGGGTGTGAGCGGTTTAAGACAAAACACAAGGAGGTAGCCCATGTTTAACCCATCAAGAGTAAGCGAACTTCCACAAATAGACCTGCCATATTACGAACACAGCGTATCAAATCCAATACAATTAGGCATCATAAAATCTCCCTGCCGGTCAAGACCTGAAAACTTTGCACCATGCCCACTTATTAAATACCCCAAAAACAATGTAGCTTGCGACGGGTGCAGCCTTCTAAAAAAAGGTAAAGTAACACTTGAAGTTATCAAGCAGATGCTATTGGATGGCCCACTAAAACTAACGGCAAAAGAAAACTATTGCGGCGAGAAATACGCTCATGGAGAATCGCATGTATGCAGTATGCCATGGTGCAAGAAGATGGTAATCGGTCACGCTGCTTATTGTGGTCAATGTTCGACTTTGATTGCCAACCGTAGGGGCACGTGGAGATTCCAGGGGAATACAGGGCGTCCGACAAAAGAATACCTTGAAAGGCCAAGAGGTGTAAGAACTTACAATGGGGAAAACCGTTGAACGGTTAATGAGGATACGGCCATAATAGCGAACCACTATGCTCATAGGCAGGCTTACGGACTCAGGAGGATCTATCCGGCCAGTCAGCGCAATTGCGCTTGGCCTGGGTGCAGTTATCAAATGCACGTACGGGCAAATGGCTCTGCAAAATTTTGCAAGTACCATGGAGACAAATACCGCGGAATGCGGCGCAGGTGGAAAATAAAGCACCCCGGAGAAGAGTTTGGCATGGAATTGTTTTTTGAGGATGTGGATCGTGACCACAAAAAAGGTTGATGGTAGATGACTGGATACCACGTAACGACCGCAAAGAAGCTTGAAAAATACAATGCAACCGGAGGCATCCTGCCACCCGTCCGGTTTTGGCCAAACGAATACACGGCCCGCAGATGGGCGCAAAAGACCTGCCGTGACGTCATTTTGATGATCGAGTATGGCAATTCGTACCCTTTGCCAGACCACAAGCCAGCGCGTTGGACGGATGAATTTGTGCGAGATTACACTGTAATTTAATTCGTTTGACACGCATCGGGCGGTTTTGTATAGTAGCGGGGCCATGTTGTACTTTATGCTAAATACTAAGAATCTAATTTTCGCCCCCTTTGCGCGGTTGATTGGCATACGGTCAACATGGCACGCGCATCTGGGGCGATTTTTTTTTACGGCATCGGCATGACATAATGGCGAACGAAAAGATTGACATATGGTTGCCTCTTTTTGTGGGTGATTATTTGTCAGACACCATGCACCTGAGCACAGAGCAACACGGAGCCTACCTGCTAATCATGATGGCATACTGGAAAAACATGGGGCCGTTGTGCGAATCAAGAATGAAATCAGTCACAAAGCTAACGGATGATGCTTGGAGCATGCACCGGGCACTACTTGAGGAATTTTTCGACACGGTTTCGGTGCCTGGGAAATGGGTTCATAAGCGGCTTGAAAAAGAAATTAAAAAAGCCATGGAAAACAAGAAAACGCGCGTGGACAAAGCAAGAGATGCGGCTGGCAAGCGATGGGGCAAGCGAGATGGGGACGAATTTTAGCATGCCTGGAGCATACTCGGAGCATGCCTGGAGCAATGCTTGGTCGATGCTTGTGTATTGCCCGTCACCATCACCATCACCAAGAGATAAAAGATAGGCTATCCATAAGTAACGTATATAGCACTTAGTAATGGGGACCACCAGTGACCAGCCTTCGACCATACCAAGAAGCAGGCAAGCAAGAAATCCGACGAGCGATGGCATACGGAAAAAAGAACGTCCTGTTGCAAGCAAGTTGTGGAGCAGGCAAGACGATAATCTCGGCCGACATTGTAAAATCAGCCATCGAAAAAGGCAGCAAGGTATTATTCCTGGTTAATAGGCGCGACCTTGTGAAACAGACCGTCGATAAATACACGCAATATGGACTTGGTGAATATCTTGGCGTTATCATGGCAGGGGAACAATCCGCGCTTGATAGGCCTGTACAGATAGCCAGCCTACAAACC
>JBAQGR010000747.1:0-5037 GCA_049287895.1 Desulfatitalea sp. | reverse complement strand
TTATACGGAACACCTGTTGGTTGCGAGCAGTTGCATACAAAAGGAGCATGGCTTTTGGCCGCTTCGATAAATGCGCGGGCTTGGGAATTGCCGACGAATACATTGCCGCTCGCCTCCACCAACATGCCCGCACCGCCGCAGTGGTCGGTGGCATCCCCCAAGCGAAAGGCTTGCTTGCCGTTGATGAAAACCGTGTCGCTTCCGCCATTGGCGGTCCAAATGTTCGATCCGCAGCAGGCTGTGTGCACACCGCCATCGCCTTTGCGCACAGCGGGCTTGCCGTTGACAATCACATCGGACGAACCCTGGGTTGCCGGTCCCGACACGACATGCGGGCAGGCATTACAGCGGTGGCTGTCGACGCCTTTGGCCTTGTCTCCTATTCTCCCTTGTCCGGGCATTTCAAAGACCTCCTATTCTAACCTTTATAGCTGAAGACTTACTAATGAGGCCATAATTTTATAGACAATTGCTCTGCTAAAATACGCGCATACAGTGATTGAAATCGAAACAATGTCCATACAAATCCGCTCGGATTAGTAATTCGGCTGCCGATTCGATGCCGGGCTATTTGGTTGGTTCAACGGAGAACTGGTGGAATGAAAGGATTCCGGATGAAACCCTTTCACTCAGGAGATAGCGGAAGGTGCATTACAGCCCTTTGCCGGAAAAAAAGATCACCTTGTCATTGAGAAATTTCACGTTGATATTTTTTTCCGTTCCGCCCCAGGTGCAATCCTTGATCCCTATGGCGCCGTCGCATTTGTCCGCTTTTCCTAAAATGGCGACGACATCGTCGTAGGGCATGCTCATTTTCAGTTGGCTGTAATTCTCCGGGGTCAATTTGCTGCATGCGACGAACAGCAGCAATGCGACCAGTAGCAAAAATGGGATTTTTTTGGCGATCGAGTGGCGCATATTGACTCCTATTGAATCGTACTCAGCGAAGCGATACGCGTACAAGGGCGAATACTATATTCGCCCCTACGCTTTTTCTTTTCTACCGATACTCGTAGAATCCGCGACCGGTTTTTCTTCCCAGCCAGCCGGCTTCCACATATTTGCGCAGCAGGGGGCAGGGGCGGTATTTGGAGTCTTTGAAGCCGTCGTATAAAGTCTCCATGATGGCCAGGCAGGTGTCCAGGCCGATCAGGTCGGCCAGGGCCAAGGGGCCCATGGGATGGTTCATTCCCAGCTGCATCACGCTGTCGATGGCTTCGCGGCTGCCCACGCTATGGTAGAGGCAGAAGACCGCCTCGTTGATCATTGGCATGAGAATGCGGTTGGCGATAAAGCCGGGAAAGTCGTTGGCTTCGGCGGGCGTTTTGCCGAACTTTTCGGAGAGCTGCCAGGTGATTTTGAACGTCTCTTCCGAAGTGGCGATGCCCCGGATTACTTCCACCAGCTTCATCAGGGGCACTGGATTCATGAAGTGCATGCCGATGACTTTGTCCGGACGCCGGGTCTGGGCCGCGATGCGGCCGATGGGGATCGAAGAGGTGTTGGAGCCGAGGATTACTTCGGGCCGGCAGATCTTGTCCAGGTTTTGGAAGATCTGGAATTTGAGATCTTCCCGTTCCGTGGCCGCTTCCACTACGAAGTCGGCGGCGGCCATGTCGTCGAGGCGGGTGCTGGGACGGATGCGCGCCAGGACCCCGTCCTTTTGTTCCCGGGTCAGCTTGCCTTTTTCGATGCCGCGGTCGAAGAATTTGGCGATGGTGCCCAGGCCGCGCTGCACGAACTCTTCTTTGATGTCGTTCATCACGACGTTCAGGCCGCTCATGGCGGCCACCTGGGCGATGCCGTTGCCCATCTGGCCGGCGCCGATGACGCCGAAGGTTTTGATTTCCATTTGTTCTTCTCCTTCAGAAGTATATAATCTACCGTCTTCGAATTCTATCAACGGAATACCTTCGCTTAAAGCCCGAGGCAATCATAAAAAGCCACGAGCCGTCACTCCCGCGAAGGCGGGAGTCCAGAAACATTTGAAACGACTGGATCCCCGCCTTCGCGGGGATGACACAAACGAACCTCTATCTTTTGACGACCATCGCCACCGCCTCGCCGCCGCCCAGACACAGGGAGGCCACGCCGGTTTTGCTGTTGCGGCGGATCATTTCATGGATCAGGGTGACCAGCACGCGACAGCCGCTGGCGCCGATGGGGTGGCCCAGGGCCACGCTGCCACCGTTGACATTGGTTTTGGCCGGGTCGAGCTTGAGCTCCTGCATGACCGCGCAGGTCGATCCGGCAAAGGCCTCGTTGATCTCGAACAGATCCACCTGGTCCAGGCCGATGCCCTCTTTGGCCAGGCACTTGGGCACGGCCCAGATGGGGGCCACCAGCACATACTTCATGTCGATGCCGTAGGAGGCCTGGGCGCCGATGGTGGCCAGAATTTCGCAGCCCAACTCCTGGGCGGTCTGCCGGGCCATGACCACCACGGCGGCGGCGCCATCGCTGATCACCGAGGCATTACCGGCAGTGGTGACGCCACCTTTTTGGAAAGCCGCCGACATTTTGGCCAGGGCTTCCAGGCTGGTCGCCCGCGGGCACTCATCGGTGTCGAAAATTTTGGGATCGCCTTTGCGCTGAGGGATGCTCACCGGCATGATCTCCTGCTCGAAGCGGCCGGCGGCGATGGCGTCCAGGGCGCGTTGATAGGAGCTCAGGGCGCATCGGTCCTGGACCTCCCTGGAGATGTTGTACCTCTCCGAGCACAGCTCGTTGGAGATACCCATGTGAAAGTCGTTGACGATATCCCACAGGCCGTCGTGGACCATGTGGTCTTGCAGTTGCCCTGGCCCCATGCGGTATCCGAAACGGGCCTTTTCCAGGTAGTAGGGCGTGGCGCTCATGTTCTCCATGCCGCCGGCCACGACGACGTCGGCGTCGCCCAGCTGCACGGCCTGGGCGGCCAGCATCACGGCCTTGAGGGCCGATCCGCACACCTTGTTGATGGTGAAGCATTCCGCTTCCCACGGCAGGCCGGCCTTGATGGCGGCCTGCTTGGCCGGGTTCTGCCCGTAGCCGCAGGGCAGCACCAGGCCCATGATCACTTCGTTGATCCGGGCCGGTGGAATGCCGGCGCGCCGGACGGCTTCGGCAATGACCCGGCCGCCCAGATCGGTGGCCCCGATGCCGGCCAGGGTTCCGTTGAAACTTCCCAGGGGGGTGCGTACTGCACTGACAATGACCGCTTCGCGCATGATCTGTTCTCCTTTAATAAAAGCTGAAGGCAGAAAAGACGGAAAGTGGGGGATCGGCAAACGATCTGGGATGCCGGCCCCTTCGCCCTTCGTTTGTGGATCGAACCACCAGAAGGCCCCTTTTACGAATCCAGGGGCCGTATTGCAAGTCTCTTTTTAATTCCAGAAGGCTTCTGGGGGAAGGCCGGGCCTTTATGCGGTGGGTTATAATCTGAACTTCTCAGTCAGTTCCTTAATCTGACCCTTTTCGATATCCTCAAACTTGATGCCGATGCCGGGGATGGCCATTGTTTCTCCCCACGGGATCTGCCAGCGGATTTCACCGACAATGGGCGCGCGATTGCTCAGCTCTTTGATGATAAACGCCACGCTGTCACCCAGCGACAATTTTTGACACGTTGCGATATAACATCCTCCCTTGGAGACATTGACGGTAAAGGTGCGTTCTACTTCCGTGGCGGTGAAGTTACCGTTTTTTGAAAGCAATACATTGAAAACGATGGGCTTTCTCTGGCTTGAACGGATTTTGCGGGCGTCGAACGCGGGACACAGTTCGGTCATAAAGCTATCCAGCGTAACTTCCTTCTTCGCTTTGCCAAAGGGCATACTTTGCAGTTTGCCGGAATCGGGCAGGATTCGGCATTGCAGTACCGGATAGTGCTCCAGCATTTCATAGGCCAGCTCCTTATCGTCCCGGGGGGCCATGAGTTTGGTTTTGAGGTCGACAATAATGCCGTTGAAGGTGTCCTCCGAAAGCTTTTTTTCCAGGCCGACAAGGGACTCCACGGCCTCTATCTCTATATCATAGGCCTTGAAGCACTCGATATACGCCTTCAAAAGGCCGGGCTCGGCGACAACGAGAATGATTTTTACCTTGCTGACTCCATCCATACCCATTGACTCCCCATTTCTATGGCGGTTCACCGGGCCGCCAATTGGTCCCTTGTGCCATCATCGGTTGTTGTGCACCCCACCTTTAGAAACCCTTCCAAACTGTGTAGCCCATTTCACTAAACCCTCCTTCAGTCTTCGGCCTATCAATCTATCCCACTTACGGCCCCCTTACGGTTCGATGAGCCCATTCTGGATGGCGAAGCGCGATAGGTCGGCATTGTTGCGCAGGTCGAGTTTTTTGAGCAGCCGGAAGCGGTAGGTGTCCACGGTTTTGATGCTGATGTTGTACGCTTCGGCAATTTCGCGGTTGGTGTGGCCCAGGGCCAGCCGCCGCAGCACTTGCAGTTCGCGGGTGGAGAGATCGTCCAGGCCGGAGCGGTTGCGCCGGCCCATGGAAACCTTCAGGGCCAGCGATTCGGCGGCATCGTCGGTCAGAAAGCGCGACCCGCCGAGCACCTTGCGGATGGCCTTAACGAGCTGCTCGGGCGCCGATTGCTTGGTGATGTATCCCATGGCGCCGTCTTCGATGGCCCGGATCACGTATTGGTTTTCGGTGTGCATGGTGAGCACGATGATGGGCAGTTGCGGAAATTCGGGGAGAATGCGCTGAATCACCTCCAGGCCGTCGATGTGGGGCATCGACAGGTCGATGATGGCCACATCGGGCCGCTGTTCGCGGATGAGGTGAATCGCTTCCCGGCCGTCGGCGGCCTCGGCCACCACCTGCATATCACCACTCTCTTCGACCAGGCGGCGCAATCCGGCGCGTACGATGGCGTGGTCATCCGCCAAAAGGACTCGGATCATGTCGTGTTTTCCATGGGGTTGGTCAGCGGAACCGTGAGGGTCACCAGGGTTCCCTGACCGGGTTGCGATGTTACCGCCAAAGCGCCGCCCACCAGCGCGGCGCGCTCGCGCATGCCGGCCAGGCCGA